>NZ_JBMDXJ010000449.1:0-5465 GCF_048594945.1 Pseudactinotalea sp.
GGCGGCGGGGGGGCGCGCGCCCCCCCCCCCCCCCCCCCCCCGCGACTCCGCCTCAGCCGTCGGCGGCGATGGCCGCTTCCAGCTCGGCGGCGTAGTCCTGGGGCGAGATTCCGCCGTCGAGCAGCGGGCCGGCGTTGTTGCCCGCGGCGTCTCCGAAGCGCGCACCGAACGGCGCCTCGAACCAGATCACGGCGCCGGTGGCGCCCTCCATCTGTGCCACCACCTCGCTGACCAGCTCCGGAGTGTCGACCTCCGTGTTCTGCACGAACCCGGAGATTGCGCCCTGGTTCTCCATCAGGCTGCTGCCGTAGTTCTCGGAGATGCAGACCAGCCAGTCTCCGACCTTGTCGTTGTACAGGCTGGCATTGAGCGCCGTGACCGTGCCGGTGTTCGCCGGGTAGTCCGCGATGCTGCCGGCGCCGCCCTCGACCTCGGGGAACGGGAAGAAGCCGAACGCCTCGGGGCCGAGCGGGTTCTGCCCCTCGTCGTACATCGTGGAGAGCGTGGACGAGAGGTTGTAGACCATCGCGACATTGCCTGCGTAGAACTGCGCGTTCACGGTGTCGATGTCACGCGAGGTGACACCTGCACCGAAGTAGCCGGCCTCGCCCAGCGAAGCGACCTCCTCGATGGCCTCCAGGTACTCGGGATCGCTGAAGGAGGCGTTGCCATCGACCACCTGCTGCAGCGCATCCGGCCCCTGCGAGCGCGCCAGGTAGGTGCTCAGGTAGCGCGTGATCATCCAGCCCTGGGTGCCGGCGGCGCTCAGCGGTTGCACGCCTGCGGAGTCGAGCGTGGCAGCTGCCTGCTTGAAGTCGTCCCAGGTGGCCGGCACCTCGATGCCGTGCTCCGCGAAGATCTCCTTGTTGTACCAGAAGCCCTCGACGTTGTACTGGAACGGGATCGAGACCATCGAGCCGTAGATCGTCTTCACGGTCTCTGCGGCCGCAGGCAGCACGTTGTCCATGATGCCGAGGTCGTTGAAGGTGCTCTCCAGGTCCAGCAGCGCACCGGACTCGTACATGTCGCCGCCTACCTTCGACTCCGTGGTCGGCGAGATGAACATGACCGGCAGCGCATCCTGGCTGGCGAGCAGCGGCACCCGGTTGTTGACTTCCGCCTGGGCGACCGTCTCGATAGTGAGCGGGAGCGCCTCGTTCTGGTCGGCGCAGGCGCCCTCCGCGAGGCGGGTGAGCTCGGTGCCGATCTGCGGGTTCTCGGTGATGGTCAGGAAGCTGAACTCGGTGGCGCCGCCCTCGGCGTCGTCACCACCGGTCGGGTCGTCCGAGCCACCGGCGGGGCCGCAGGCGGTGACGATGAGAGCGAGCGCGGCGGCTCCCGCAACTGCGGGTGCCAGCCGCCTGCGCATGAGGCGGGTCGTGCGGGGCATATGAGTCCTCCTTGACAGGCAACTTGAATCGTTGCAAGCCGGATCGTAGGCACCGCACTCTCACGCCGTCAAGTCTGTGCGCCGCTGAATGAATATGCGTTACCGGATCGTTGTCTCCGCCGGTGCGGCCGCGCTGAAAGGGTCTGCGCGTCAGGAGGCGGCGGCGAAGGCCCGAATCTTCGCGAACATGTCCTCGAAGAGATAGCGCATGTCGAACGTCTCGACGACCTCGACCGTGCGACCCGGAGCCCCCGGAGCGAGCGAGCCGTCGTCAGCGAACCTCGGCGCGGGCCGGCGGCGGATCGCCCCACCGGTCGGGTTCAGCGCGAGTCCCACGGCGGGCGAGTCGCCGAGCGAGCGGCGCTCGATCGCCGAGCGGTTCCAGCGCGCGTTCCACTCGACCATCTGGCGCAGCAGGTAGGCGCCGAGCTCCCCCGCGCCGCCGATCTTCTCCTCCAGCTCGGCGTATCCGACCGAGCACATGCGATACGTCGACGAGGGGACCTGGATCACACGCACGCCCGACCCGAGCACCACGTTCGCTGCCGCGATGTCGTTGGCGAGGTTGAACTCGATGCCCGCGTCGCCTCCGGTCGCGCCGAGGATGCCGTCGTAGGGCGGGCCGCCGATCCAGATCACCGTGAGGTCGCGCTCGACCAGGCGCGGTTCGAGCAGCAGCGCCGAGGCGACCGTGCTGAGCGGCCCCAGCACCAGCACGCTCAGCGGAGAGTCGTCGCCCATCGCCTCGTCGATGAGCAGTCGGGCACCCTCGCACTCGACCGGGGTCTGCTCGTCCGGGATCCAGGTCTCCGCACCGTTGACCGCGCGCGTGGTGGTGTCCTGTACCAGCGCGAGCAACCGGTCGATCTCGGCGCGCGAGTCGGCCAGGCTCGTGGCACTGCGACGCAGACCGAAGTGGGCGGCCACCACGCCGCGCACGTCGAGCGTGGGCGAGAGCAGCGCGTGGACGATCGCGAACTGGTCGTCACACTCGTTCGCCGCGTCGGTGTCCACGATCACCCGGTGGCGCGGCGGCGGTGAGGAGTTCGGCTCGTCCCGCGCGGTAGGCGGGTTGAGACTGGACGTCTGGCGGGCGCGGGCAAGGGCGTCGAGGACATCGCGTTGTGTGGTCATACCGACTCAGCGTACGCCTACCCGGCATTGATTCGATATGCAGAGACCCGCGCCGCTGCGGTCGTCTCGGGATTTCGTCAACCCGCTGCTCGCGAAGGTCGCCTCGAGCGCTGATCTCGGCGTCGGCGTCCGTGAGGGGCACTCAGAGCCAGGAACGGCGCCGCCCGCCCTCGAAAGTGGAGCAGACGGCGCCGTCGGTCACGCACTCAGGTGCGTGAGGTCGTGCCGTGGTTCGAGCTCAGGCGCCCGGCACGTAGCTGGCCGCCGTGCTGAGGGCGCGACGCGCGACGTCATCGTTGTCGGAGAGCGAGGTCTGCAGCGCCTTGATGATCAGGCGAATCTCGGAACCTGCGGCGTTCCATTCCCGCTCGACGCCCGCGTACTGGTCGGAGACGCCATCGGCCTGATAGGCCGACATCGCCTGCTTCACGTCCGTGTCGCGCCGCGTCAGTGCCGTCTCGAGAAGCCCCGCGATGCGGTTGAAGTTCGCCTGTGCGGTCTCGGACGACGCAATGTTGTAGTCGTTGCGGTCCATGATGTTGCCACCGCCGCCACCACCTGCTGTAGCCATGTTCGTGTCTTCCCTTCAGTCTGTTCGGTCGTGAGGTTCAGGCCCGTGTGGCCGAGAATCGTGAGGTGTCGGCGGCCTCGAAGGAGGCGCTGCCCTCAGCGCTCGTGTGCAGGGCCTCGCCATCCTGGGCGGCGGTCGTGAACGTGGTGTGCTGACCGGCGATCGAGCCGGTGAGCGAGACGAGCGAGTTGTTCAGCGTCGTCGAGATGTCGTCCACGCGCGTCTTGAACCTGTTGAACGCAGCCTTGCCGGGACCGTTGAACGTGCCCTCCAGCGACTCCGCGGCGTCGTACAGGTCACGGACCAGCTGCCCGAGGTCCTCCGACTCTGTGACCGTCTTCTTACCGAGGACCGACAGCACGTCGGCTTCCATCGAGAACTTCGTGTTCATGCGTTGTCCCTCCCAGGCGCATTGGCTCGTGCTGTCGAGACTAGGACACCTGGGTGTGCGCTACCAGGGGAGACCTCCCCATCTGTGGATACAGGACATGATGGTGAGCGTCCGGAGGCGCTAACGTCGCCATGTCCCGCCGAAATTGGAGCGTCCGCGTCGTGCACGCCTACCGCCAGCTCACCGAGCCGCCCGGCCCCAGCCGAGCCGCGCTCGCTGATCGGCGACCGCTCCCGGTCGACCTGGTCTTCGCCGGTGCCCGCCCGGCTTCTCGCCTCTGGATGGCGCTCGACGGCGCGGCGATCGTCGTGCTCGCCGGCGCCGGCTATGCGGTGGGTTCGGTTCTGGATGTCGCGCCGGTGGCGCTCGCGGTCGCCGCCGGCTTGGTGGTGCTCGCCGTGGTGCTGCTCGACCTGCTTCGCACCGGCCGCACGATCGGGCACCGGGCGCTGGGGACGCGCACCGTGGATGCTGCCACCGGCCTGCCGGCCGGCGCCCTCGGGCTCGGCAGCACCCGCACGGTCGACGTACGAGGCGGCCACGACCCGGTCCGGATCATGCCGCGCTCCGGCGAGTTGGCTCCGAACCAGGGCGAGCAGTGGCGGTTCACGGCCTCTCGCGCTCTGAACGCTCCCATCATCCTCACGCTCGACAACGGCATGGCGTTCAGCCTGGTCGGGCCCACGGTGATCGGCCGCAACCCGTCGCAGATCGAGGGGTCCTCGCATCTGCTGCAGCTGCCCGATCTCACCCGCACGGTGTCCAAGAGTCACGCGCTGCTGGAACCACAGGGCGGCATGCTGTGGGTGACGGACCTCGGCTCGATGAACGGGACCGCCGTGGCGGAGGAGGGCGGCGACCTCGAACCGCTGGAGCCGCACGTCCGCACCGTGGTGCGGCTGGGCGCCACGCTCGAGTTCGGCGATCGCCTTGCCCAGATCGGGCCTACCTCCCGTCCACAGCCGCAGGAGACCTCAGGAGGCGCGCGCTGATGCAGCAGGACAAGATCATCATCCAGACCACGAAGACGCACCGGTCGCGTCTGTCGTCGGCACTCTCGTTCGGGGCCCTGGGCCGCCGCCGCCCTGTCAACACCAACATGAAGCGGCTGATCGGCTCCGTGGTGCTCGCCGCCGTCGCCGGTGTGGGCTGCATCGGCTACGGGTTCGTGATGGATCTGCTGCTCCGCCAGCGGGAGGAGGCCGCGATCGAGTCCTTCCAGCAGGTGCTCGCGAGCAACCCGCTGCCCGAGACCGAGACCCGCACCCTCGACGAGGACACGGGGTTCCTCGTCGACTCCGAGACGGGCGAGTGGATCGACCCGCGCACCGGCTACATCGTCGACCCGGAGACGATGCTCGCCACCGACCCCAACGGGGAGATCGTCGACCCGCGCATGGGCTGGTACTACGACCCCGACACCGGCTACTACACCGACCCGAAGACCGGCGTCGTCATCGACCCGGTCACTCTCGAGCCCGTGAGGGGGGAACAGTGACCGACTACACCCGGGTCACGATCCAGGGCGAGGGCCGCAAGGCGGACCTCGTGCTGCCGGACGACGAACCGATCGCCGCCGTGCTGCCCGAGGTGCTCTCGCTCCTGGACGAGACCACCGAGCGGTCCTCCCGGCCCGTGGTGCTGATGACCACCGTGGGAGAGCAGCTCTCCCCCGCGCTCACACTCGCCGAGCAGGAGGTCGAGCACGGCACGATCCTGCGGCTGGTCCGCGTGGACGAGGCTCCCCCGCCCCCGGAAGTTGCCGACGTCACGGACCTCATGGGTGCGGCGGTCGAGACCCGGTCCGATGCGTGGCGGCCGGCCTGGGGTGTGGGTGCCGCCGCGGCGATCGCGGCGATCATCGGCTTCCTCGGCGGGCCGGCGGCCATCCTCAACGGATTCACCGCCGGTCAGGTCGGACTCGGCTTCGTGGTGCTGCTCGCGCTTGCTGTGTTCGGTGCCCGACGGCGGCACACCGG
>NZ_JBMDXJ010000045.1:0-20297 GCF_048594945.1 Pseudactinotalea sp.
CACGCGACTATCTGCTCTCGTGGGATGTGCTCGCGGCCACGCCCGGGGTGGACCCGGCCAGGGTGGGGATCTACGGAGAGAGCGAGGGGGCGTGGATCTCGCCGGTGGCTGCGGTGCTGCAGCCCGACGTCGCGTTCCTGATCCTCGTGTCGGCGCCGGTGGTGCCGCCGCGCGAGCAGGGGGCGTTTGCGATGGACAGCTACCTGCGCAACACGCACGTGCCGTGGCCGGTGTTCCGCGCGATTCCGCGCGCCACCGGTGCCAACATCCCCGGTGGGGGTTTCGAGTACGCGGACTTCGACGTCTCACCGTGGCAGCGACAGCTGACGCAACCGGTGCTGATGACGTACGGAACGGGCGACACCTCGATGCCGCTGATCCAAGGGCCGCAGCAGGTGATCGCGGACATGGCGTCGAACGGCAACGACGCCTTCACGTTGCGCTACTTCGCCGGCGCCAACCACGGCATCCGGATCGACCAGGAGCTGGCGCCCGGGTTCACCGACGTGCTCGCGTCCTGGACCCTCGGTCTCCCGGACAGCGGCGGTGCCGAGCCGCGGATCGCGGGCGACCAGCCTGTGCAGGAGTACGAGGCGCAGCCGCTGCCCCGCCCGCGCTGGTACGCCGACGGCGACATGCTGATCTGGACCGCCGTGGCCTCGGCGCTGCTGCTGGTGATCGGTCCGCTGCTGTGGGTGCTGACCGCGCTGCGACGGCGCCGCAACGGCCGCAGACTTCCGGCTCCGGTCGCGCGACACACCGCGGCGGCCGGGCTGGCCTCCTTGGCCGTGATGGTCGTGTTCGTGGCGTACTGCGCCCAGGTGGCCGATCTTGCGCTCAACTACCGCACCAACGACCTCGTGGTGCTCGGCGGATGGGTCGTGGTCCAGGTGGTCGGGGCGCTGGCTGCGGCCGTACTGGTGCGCAGCGTGTGGGTGGCCAAGCCGTTCCATCCCGAGCGCTGGAGCAGCGGCGACGAGCGGGCCGGTCGTGCCGGCCGGCTGCTGTGGTGGGCCACCCACGCGGGCGCAGTCGGGCTGCTGCTGATCGCCGCGTACTGGGGCGTCTACCCGGCAGTCGTGTAGATCTGCCCGGCTCGGCGTCCCCCGTGGGCACGGTCTGCTCGTAGGATCGTGGCGATGTCCTCCGACGAACGTGCGATGCCGACCAGGTTCGGGGCGCTGACCGACACGGGTGGTCGGCGCGCGGTCAACGAGGATGCCGTGCTGGCGCGACCGCCGGTGTTCTGCGTGGCCGACGGCATGGGCGGTCACAGCCGCGGAGCGATGGCGTCGGCGGCCGTGGTCGGGGCATTCGAGCAGCTCGCGCAGGAGATCGACGACGCGGGCGGAACCGCCGCCGTGTCCGCCGAGCAGGTGCAAGCCGCCGTGGTGGAGGCGCAGACCCGCATTCGAGCCGAGCTGGGTCTGGCCGCCCCGGAGTCCGACACCGAGATGACCGCCGGCTCGACCCTCGCCGGCGTGATCCTCACGCGCGCCGATGAACGCCTCTGCTGGTTGGCGTTCAACGTCGGCGACTCCCGGATCTACCGCTTCGCGAACGGCTCGCTGACCCGCGTCAGCGTGGACCACTCCCTGGTGCAGGAGATGATCGACGCCGGAGAGATCGACGAGGAGCAGGCGCTCACGCACCCGATGCGGAACATGATCACGCGCGCGGTCGGAAGCGGCGTCGAAGTCAGCCCGGACTTCTGGCTGCTCGGCGCGGGCCGCGGGGATCGCCTGCTGCTGTGCAGCGACGGGCTGATCAACGAGGTCCCCGAGGCCGAGATCGCCGCGACGCTCGCCGGTGGCGGCACGGCGCAGCAGGTCAGCGAGACGCTGATGGCGCGCGCAACGTTCCGCGGCGCCCGCGACAACGTCTCGGTGGTCGTGGTCGATCTCGATCTCTCCGACCAGGTCGACGAGGTGACTGCGCCACGGCTCGCCGGGGCCTACGATCCCGAAGACACGATGCCTCGCGAGTACGCCCAGTGATTCGACGACCTCACGAAGGGGACGGTGGCAGGACATGACCGATTACACGTACGGACCGGGGGAGTGGACTGCGCTCGCCCACGGCGGTCGTGCCGCGATCCTCGACCCGGCGATCGACGCCGAGTCCGTGGCACAGATCTGGGAGTCGCTCTCCCAGGGCGGCTCCTTGGAGTCGTGGCTGGAGGTACTCGCCGGGCACGGGCTCGCGTCGCTGCCGAGCTTCGGGTTCGTCGAGCCGGGTGACGACGGCGTTCGTGTCGTCGTGCGCGGCGAGGTCACCGCCCTCGTGGAGGACTACGAGATCGCCGCCGGCGGGATGCGCACCTGGCGTGAGCACGTCGCACCGGCAGACACCGGGGTGGTGCTGCAGGTCACGGCTGCCGAGGTGAGCTACCCGCTGATCGGTGGCATGGTGCTCGCCTCGACCCTGCAGGTCGGCGACCTCCCCGAGCCGATCGTGGAGGAGGACGCCGCCGACGAGGAGACCGCCGTCGCGCCCGAGGGTGCCGACGTGGACTCCGGCGGCGCGGCCGTCGTGGCCGGCGCCGCCGGTGCAGGCGCGGGCGAGGTGCCCGACCAGGACGAGCCCGAGCATGACGAGGCGAGCGAGGCCGTCGACGAGTCGGAGCCGGCTGAGTCGGCGGATCCGGTCGAGCAGACCGAGGAGCCTCAGCAGGCCGACGTGGCCGAGCAGGCCGACCAGGCTGACGTGGCCGAGGCAGCAGGCGACGAGCCGGCTGAAGCCGGCGCCGAGGTCGAGCCCGATTTCGTCCTCGACGACGACGAGGGCGTGGCTGACGACGAGGACGTGGTCGTCGGTGGGCAGCCCGAGGGCGTCGACGCTGCCGCCGCTGCGCCCCAGCCGTGGGCCGTGCCCGCGCCGCCCGCGCCACAAGCCGACCAGTGGGGGCCGCCGGTGCAGCAGGCCGGCGACGCTGCCGGTTTCGAGCAGCCCGAGCAGCCGTGGCAGCCGCAGCAGGCCGAGCCGCGGCCGGAGCAGCCCTGGCAGGCACAGGCCGCAGCGGCCCAGCCGTGGCAGCCGGAGCAGCCGTGGCAGCCGCAGCAGCAGGCTGCGCAGCCCGCCGACCTCGGCGATCACGACGGTTACACGATGCGCGCCAGCGACCTGCCGCAGCCGGAGGGCGGGCAGGACCCCGAGGCCGTCGCGGACCACACGCTGGCGCCCGCGCACGAAGACGAGCACAGCGACCAGGGTGGCGGTGCGGGAGGCCCGGCATTGCAGCTGTCGCTGTCGACCGGTCAGCAGGTGGAGCTCGACCGCCCCGCACTCATCGGTCGCGCTCCCGAGTCGTCCCGGTTCGGCTTCGGTGAGACGCCGCGGCTGGTCACCGTGCCCAGCCCGCAGCAGGACATCTCCCGCACACACGTGGAGATCAAGCTCGAGGGCGACTCGGTGCTGGTCACCGACCTCCGATCGACCAACGGCACCGTGGTGGTGTTGCCGGGTTCACCGCCGCGCCGCCTGCACCCGGGCGAGAGCGTCCCGGTGCCGGACGGCACCGTCATCGACCTCGGTGACGGCGTGACCGCGGTCGTGGGCGTGCCGGGCACGGCCGTGCCGCTGGCCACCTGAGTTGGCCAGCAAGCGCCCACCGGCCCCACCGCCCGACCTCCCGGGTTTCACCTACATCCAGCTCCTCGGGTCCGGGGGATTCTCGGATGTGTTCCTGTACGAGCAGGAGCTGCCACGCCGCCGCGTCGCGGTGAAGGTGCTGCTGGCGCATGCCTCGGGCGAGGTGGCGCGGCAGCAGTTCGTCGCGGAGGCGAACCTGATGGCGCAGCTGTCGACCCACCCGTCGATCGTGACCATCCATCACGCTGACACGGCCTCCGACGGACGCCCGTACCTGATGATGGAGAACTGCCCGCGCCCGAACATGTCGGTGCGGTACCGCTCCGAGCGGATCTCGGTCGCGGAGGCGATCCGGATCGGGATCCGGCTCGCCGGCGCCGTGGAGACCGCGCATCGCATCGGGATCCTGCACCGCGACATCAAGCCCGCGAACGTGCTGACCACCGACTACGGCTGGCCGGCACTCACCGACTTCGGGATCTCGGTGATGTCGACCGCGACGCCGGGCGGCGAGGCCGTGGGCATGTCGATCCCGTGGGCCGCCCCGGAGTTCTTCGCCGAGGACGCGATCCGGGGCGTGCCGGGCGATGTGTACTCCCTGGGCGCGACCGTGTACACGCTCCTCAAGGGCACCTCGCCGTTCGAGGACCCGGGCGGGTCGAACTCGGCCCTGGAGCTGATCACGCGGATCGAGCGCAACCCGGTGCCCCCGATCGGGCGACCGGACGCGCCAGGTTCGCTGGAATCGGTGCTGGTCCGCGCCATGGCCAAGCGCCCCGGCGACCGGTACCCCAGCGCGGCGTCGCTCGGGCGAGCGCTGCAGCGCGTCGAGCAGGAGATGCAGCTCTCGCAGACCTCGCTCGACCTGCCCGACACCTCGTGGGCACACTCGGACGAGGCCGACGTGACAGACGACCTCCGTACCAGGGCGCGCATGGTCACCACGGTGCAGCAGGGCATGTCGTCAGACGGCACCGTGCCCCCGCAGCCCACACCACCGCCGGCGGCGATCCCCGACGGCGCGCACTCGCCGCCCAGCGCACCATCCCCGGAGCATGGCCGCAAACGGCGCTGGCCTGCGCTGCTGGCCTCGGCGGCCGTGGTCCTCGCGGTCCTCGCAGTCGTGGTCATCGGCGCCCTGAACCGCCCGGAAGACCCCGGCAACGACAGTTCGACCACGCCACCGCCCTCGGAGGAGGTGCCGACCGACGCCCTCGTCTACCCACCGTCTCCGGAGGATCTCGAGGGCGAACGAGTCCCCGACGGACCGGCACGGTTCACCTGGACGGCACCCGAGTGGGATGGCGAACTGACCTACATCTGGCGCATCCGAGGAGCGGACGGCACGGAGCAGCCGGTGTCCGGGACCGTGCTCGAGGTCGACGAGGAAGGTACGGTGTGTGTCGAGGTCGCCTCCCGCTCCGATCGGGGCACCCTCTCGGACTACGTCGGGGTGTGCGCGGGGTGAGGGGCGTGCGGGACGAAGCACCATCGGTGAGACGGGGATGATCAATGGGTCTGCAGGTCGAGTTCTGCGGTGAGTGGTACGACCTCGATGAGGAGAACGCGTTCCAGATCGGACGCGAGGGGGACCTCGAGGTCGACGAGAACCCCTACCTGCACCGGCGGTTCCTGACGATCAACCATCACGAGGGCCTGTGGTGGTTGGAGAACGTCGGATCCCGGCTCTCCGCCACGGTCTCCGACGGCGAGGGGAACGTGCAGGCGTGGCTCGCACCGGGAGCGCGGCTGCCGCTGGTGTTCGCGCACACCACGGTGCTGTTCACGGCCGGCCCCACGACGTACGAGCTCGGCATCGTGGGTGATGAGCCCACGTTCACCACGGCGATCAACGAGCACACCGAGGTCGGCGAGACCACGATCGGTCCGGTGGCGTTCACCGAGTCGCAGAAGCTGCTGATCCTGTCGCTCGCGGAGCCCGGGCTGCGCGGCCGCGGCAGCACCGCCTCGATCCCCACCTCGGCCGACGCCGCCAAGCGGCTCGGCTGGAGCATCACCCGCTTCAACCGCAAGCTCGACAACGTCTGCGAGAAGCTCAGCCGCCACGGCGTGCGCGGTCTGCGCGGCGGTCAGCAGCAACTCGCGGTCAACCGGCGTGCGCGCCTCGTCGAGCACAGCGTCGCGTCACGACTCGTGGTCGCCGCAGATCTGGAGCTGCTCGAGAAGAACGCCGAGGAGGCAGCAGCAGCCGCTGCGGCGGAGGCTGCCGAGACCGAGCAGGCCGAGGCGGTCAAGGTCGACTGAGCGGGCACCCGTACCCATCGGCGTGGCCACCTCGCGCCGTTAGGATGGGCTCCGGCCGTGCCGCCCGAGATCGGTGGGCGCCCGGTTTCTGTGTCCTGACGGGGGAGTGAGCGCATGCCTGCGAGGCGGCTGAGATGGCTGCGCGACCGCAAACGTGTCGCGTCGGGCCTCGTGGTCACCCTCGTGGTGGGGACCATCGTCGCGCTGTCGCTCAACTATCGGGGTGTCGCCACCGCCGATGTGGAGCTGAACGACGGCGGCGTGTGGGTCTCGAACGAGAACAGCGTTCTCGTGGGTCGCCTCAACTACCCCGTACGGGAGATCGACGCCACCCTCGCCGCAGACACCCCCGACATCGATGTGCTGCAGCGTGGCGACGACGTGCTGATGCGCGACCCCAGCGCCGGGCTGCTCCGGCGCATCGACTCGGTCAATGTGCAGTTCGCGGGCGGCTCGGTCACGTTGCCGCCCGGTGCACAGGTGGCGCTCGGGGAGGGCGCCGTGGCGGTTCTCGACCCTGCCGACGGTCGACTGTGGGTGACGCCTCCCACCGAGCTGTCGGTGATCGAGGAGCCCACAGTCGCGCCAACGGCCTCGCTGGGTGAGGGTGCTCACATGGCGATGGCCGACGACGGCACCGTGTTCGTGCTCGACGTCATCGACAACGAGGTGCTCACCTATGCCCCCGAGGTCTGGGGCGAGCTGTCCGGCCAGGAGGTCGAGGCCACGGAGGAGGAGTCCGAGCCGAGCGAGGACGCCACCACGGCGGAGCCCGAGGTCAGCGTCTTCGACGACGAGATCGACCTCACCACGGCACGCGTGCAGGTGGCGGCCGTCGGCGACCAGCTGGTGGCGCTGGCGTACGAGGCCGAGGATGGCACGGCGCAGCTGCTGCGACCGGGTGCCGACCCGATCGACCTCAGCGGTCTCGACGTCGACCACGCCAGCGCCGTGCTCCAGGCAACCAGCGCCACAGGCGACGTGGCCGCGATCGCGACGAGCGACGCCGTCGTCCTGGTGCCGCTGAGCGGCGGCGAGCCGCGGGTGATCCCGGCCGACCAGCCGGGCCCGCCTGCTCAGCCGGTGCAGGTCAACGGATGCGTGCACGCGGCGTGGTCCGGAGACGTGCCGACCTACGTGCGGGCGTGCGGTGACGACGCGCCCGAGGACCAGCCGGTCCCGCAGGCGGCGGTCAACGCCGAGCTCGTGTTCCGGGTGAACCGGAACCTCGTGGTGCTCAACGACCTCCAGAGCGGCAGCGTCTGGATGCTCGAGGATCGCCTCTACCTCGTGGAGAACTGGGAGGACGTGATCTCCTCGGACTCCGAGGAGGAGGAGACCGAGGACCCCTCCGAGCAGGAGACCGACGAGGTGCCGCTCGACCGCGAGGCCGAGAACCAGCCCCCGACGGCCGAGCCCGACGAGTTCGGTGTGCGGCCCGGCCGCACCATCGTGCTGCCGGTGCTCGACAACGACAGCGACCCCGACGGCGACCTGCTCACCGTGGCGTCCGTGACCCAGCCGCCCGAGTCGTTCGGCGTGGTCGAGTCGATCCTGGGCGGCAGGGCGCTGCAGATCAGAGTGGCACCGGACGCCAGTGGTCAGCAGGTGCTCGACTACGGGATCTCGGACGGTCGCGACGGCACCGACACCTCCACGATCACGATCGACGTGATCGGCGAGAGCCAGAACGCGCCGCCGGCGCAGCGCAAGCCGATCGAGCCCACCGTGGTGCTCGGCCAATCGGTCGAGGTGAACATCCTCAACGACGTGCGCGACCCGGATGGTGACGAGATCTTCCTCCTAGGCGCCCAGGCCGACGACACGCTGAACGTCTCGGTGCGCCCCGACGGGCTGGTGGTGATCACCGACCTGGGCGTGAGCACTGGCCGCAAGCAGGTGATCGTCGACGTCAGCGACGGCCGCGACAGCGCCCAGGTGGAGATCGACCTCGAGGTCCTGCCCGATGCGGCAGCGCCTCCGCAGGCCGTGTTCGACTTCGCGACCGGATTCGTCGGCCAGGACATCGAGGTGGCGCCACTGGTCAACGACATCGACCCCAACGGCAAGCCGCTCGACCTGGCGATCGTGACGCCGACCAACGGCGGCGAACAGACCACCGACACCACCAACGACACCTTCACCTTCACCGCCTCGGCAGCGGGCTCGTACTACTTGACCTACGTGGTCACCGACGACGACGGGCTGAATGCCGAGGGGCTCGTGCGAGTCGATGTGGTGCAGCCGAACGACGAGCTGCCTCCGATCGCGGTCAGCGACACCGCGCTGCTGCCGCCGGACGGCTCGGTCGCGGTGGACGTGCTCGACAACGACAGCGACCCGGCCGGCGGTGTGCTGGCGGTGCAGAGCGTCGACGTGCCGAGCGGATCCGGGCTGCAGGTCGCGATCCTGGACCACCGGATCCTGCGGATCACCTCGGACGCGACCCTGAGTGGCCCGATCACGCTCGGATACACGGTCTCCAACGGGGTGCGATCCTCCGACGGCGAGGTCACGGTGATCCCGCTGAGCGGTCAGGGTCAGACCCTCGGCCCGAACCCCAACCCCGACTCCGCACGGGTCCGCGTGGGCGACCACGTGACGATCCCGGTGCTGAACAACGACGTGCACCCCAACGGGGTGGACTTCCACGTCACCGGCATCGAGGTGCCCGAGGGCATGCCCGGGCTGCCGTTCGTCAGCCAGGATCTGGTGCGGTACGCCGCGCCGGACGAGCCGGGCACCTACGAGTTCACCTACGAGGTGACCGACGAGAACGAGCGCTCCGACTCTGCGACGGTCACGGTCTACGTCGAGGCCCGGGGCGACGAGGCGAATGCCCCGCCGGACCCCGCCGACGTCGAGGTCCGGGCGTTCGCGGGCGAACGGATCCGGATCCCGATCAACATCTACGGGATCGACCCCGACGGCGACTCGGTGCAGCTGGTCGGTCCGACCTCCTCGCCCGAGCGTGGCCGGATCGTCGACGTGGGCAGCGGCTACATCGACTACATCGCGTTCAACTCGGCCGAGGGCGGCACCGACTCGTTCACGTTCGCCGTGCGGGACCGCCAGGGCGCGCTCGGGCACGCCACCGTGACGATCGGCGTGATCCCTCCGCCGAGCACGAACCGGCCGCCGGTCACTGCGGCCGACCACATCGTGGTGCGCCCGGACCGGATCATCCAGGCCGACGTGCTGCTCAACGACACGGACCCCGATGGTGACCAGCTCACCTTCGGTGATCCCGCCGTCGTGAACCCGCCCGACGGATTCGACGTGGCCGTCGAGGACGGACTGCTCGTGTTCACCTCGCCGTCGGAGGAGGGCGACTACACGCTCCAGTACGTCGCGGACGATACCCACGGTGGGCAGGACATCGGCTCGCTCACCGTGACGGTCGACGAAGACGCGCCGTTCCTGCGCCCGGTGGCGCTGGACGACGTGGTGCCGGCCACCGCACTCATCGACGCCGAGACCGTCGATGTGGACGTGCTCGACAACGACTACGACCCGGACGGCAGCAACACCGACCTGGTGGTGTCCCTGCCCGATGGGCAGGACGACATCACCGTGCTCGACGACGGCCGGTTGCGGATCCCGGTCACACCCACGCGCCAGGTGATCACCTACCAGGTCACCGACCCGGACGACGAGTTCACGTACGCATTCGTCGAGGTGCCGGGCACCGAGGACACCGGACCCGTGCTGCTCTCCGACGCGGAGCTGCAGGTCAACTCGGGTGAGGAGCTCGTGATCGAGCTCGAGGACGTGGTGGTCTCGCTGGCCGGGCGGCCGGTGCGCCTGTACGACCTCGACGGTGTGACCGCCACGAACAGCAACGGCGGTCCGCACGTGGTGGATGAGGACACGCTGACGTTCACCTCGGCCGACGGGTATGCCGGACCGGCGTCGATCACGTTCTCGGCGACCGACTTCGCGGACATCAACGCCGCCGATGCGATCTCGTCGGTGATCACGATCCCGATCGAGGTCATCGCCACCACCGACCAGCCTCCGACGTTCCGGAACGGGTCCATGGAGCTGGAGGCCGGCGGTGACGCGGTCAGCCTCGACATCGGGCGGCTCGCCGATGATCGCGACACCGCGGTGAGCGACCTCACCTTCACGCTGGGTGACGTCCCCGACGGGTTCAGCGCGAGCCTCGAGAACGGCGTGATCCTGACCGCCTCCGCGGAGCGCAACACCCCCCGCGGCACCACGGTGGAGCTCCCTGTGCAGGTGAGCGATGGCGTGAACGAGCCGGTGGACGGCGTGATCACGCTCACCGCCACCGGGAGCCGGGCACCGTTGCTGGTCGCCAACGACGACAGCATCGGCGAGGTGCACCAGGGCGACACAGTCACGGTCCCGGTGCTCGAGAACGACACCAATCCGTTCGAGGGCGAGCCACGCACGATCGTCGACGTGTTCGTGGAGACCGGGCGCGCGGACGTGAGCATCCAGGGCGAGAACGTCGCGGTGACCCCGGCAGCCGACTTCGTGGGCCGCCTGGTGGTCGTGTACGTGGTGCAGGACGCGACGGAGGACTCCGAGCGGTGGCGGCAGGCACGGATCACGGGCACCGTGCTCGGCGCGCCCGAGGCGCCGCCGCGGCCGGCGATCGAGTCGGAGGGCAACCGGGAGGTCGTGGTCTCGATCACGCCACCGAACGACAACGGTGCGCCCATCTCGCACTACGAGGTCACCGCGAGCGGCGGCGGCACCACCACCTGCCAGACCACGACCTGCCGCATCACAGGGCTGCAGAACGGCACGACCTACACGTTCACAGCAGTGGCGGTCAACGAGGTCGGACCATCGGATCCCAGCGCCCCGTCAGGAGAAGCGACGCCGGACGTCGCACCCGGTCCGGTGGCGGCGCCGTCGGTCGAGTACGGGGACACCGAGCTGCACGTGTCCTGGAGCGAACCGCCGAACGAGGGCACGCCGATCAATTCCTACGACGTGCAGATCTCGCCGCCGCCGCCGAACGGCCAGTCGCAGATCTCGCTCGACGCAGGTGCGACGAGCTACACCTGGACCGGTCTGACCAACGGCGTCACGTACGAGTTCCGGGTTCGCGCGCACAACGACCACCCGGATGCGGGTCCGTGGGGCGGCTGGTCGCGGGGCGAGTACCCGTCCGGTCCGCCGGCGCGTCCCGCCACGCCCACGATGACCCGTATCGATACGAGCGCGGGTGGCCAGGTCGAGGCGCGGTGGGCGGCGCCGGACAACAACGGCGACACGATCGCCGAGTACCACGTCACGCTGTATCGCAACGGTTCCTCCTACCGCACGGTCACGGTGCCCGGCGGCACCCTGAACCGGCTGTTCGACGTGGAGAACGGCTACGACTACAGCGTCAGCGTGGTGGCCGAGAACCGCTCCGGGCGCTCGGACGCCTCGGCGCAGTCGGCGCCGGTCACCTCGTTCGGTGCGCCCGGCCGGGTGACCGGGGTGTCCGCGGAGGCCACGGGCACCAGCGGACAGATCCGGGTCGCCTACGGAACACCCTCCGACAACGGCCAGGCGATCCAGCGGTACGAGTACCGGCTCAGCAGCGGCGGCAGCGGCAACCTCGGGACGAGCCCGGCCAACATCGGCGGACTCAGCAACGGCACCGGCTACACGGTCCAGGTGCGCGCCTGCAACACGTACTGCGGCGAGTGGAGCGCGTCCTCGAACGAGGCGTCGCCGTACGGGCCGCCCGCGCAACCTCCGTCTTCCGGGAGCATCTCCTCATCGGCGGACGGTCGGACCGTGGGATTCAGCTGGAACTACCCCGCCAGCAGCAACGGCGCCTCGATCGAGCGAGTCGAGTACCGGATCGACGGGACCACGCGCACCGGGAATCGAACAGGCTCCGACAATGTCAGCGGCGACTGGGAGCAGAACCACACCTTCCAGATGCGTGTGCAGAACGAGCACGGGCAGTGGAGCGCGTGGTCGACCGTGCGGAACCAACGGGCGGAGGCGGACCCGACGCCGCCGGCTTCCGTCAACGCCCGCTCCAGCTCGGACACCACACCATGTCAGCGTGGTGGCGGAACCTGCTACTACTTCGCGATGGACTACTCCAACCTGCCCGCAGGTGACTACACGATCAGTTTCAGCGCGTCGGCGGGCAACTGCGGCTCCCACAGCAATACCCCCTCCACGGTGCGACTGAGCGGATCGGGTTCCTGGCGCGACCCGTACGCTCACTACGGCTCGGCCTGCAATGGCACCGTCCGGGTGACGATCAGTGGCCCGGTCACTCTGTCCGACGAGAGCTCGTGGCCATGACCCGAGCAGTCCGATCCCGAAGGCCCCGATGACAACGACCAACAGCACCCCGACCACCACCGCCGAGCAGGCGCAGCAGTTCGCTGACGTCTTCACGCGGCTGGTGGTCAACATCGAGCAGGCGGTGCTCGGCAAGGACCACGTGATCCGGCTGGCGCTGACGTGCCTGTTCTCGGGCGGGCACCTGCTGCTCGAGGACTACCCGGGCACGGGCAAGACGTCGCTCGCACGCGCGCTGGCGGCGTCGGTGCACGCGAGCCACTCGCGGATCCAGTTCACGCCGGACCTGCTGCCTTCCGACGTCACAGGCGTGACGATCTTCGACCAGGAGAAGGGCGAGTTCGAGTTCCACGAGGGACCGATCTTCGCCTCGGTGGTGCTCGCGGACGAGATCAACCGTGCCTCGCCGAAGACCCAGTCGGCGCTGCTGGAGGTGATGGAGGAGGGCCGTGTCACGGTCGACGGCGTCGCCCGCCCGGTGCCCACTCCGTTCATCGTGCTCGCCACGCAAAACCCGATCGAGCAGGCGGGCACCTACCGGCTGCCAGAGGCGCAGCTCGACCGGTTCCTGATGCGGTCCTCGCTGGGTTACCCCGACCAGCGGGCGACCGTCGAGATCCTGGCGGGCTCCGCCGTGCGCGACCGCACGGCCGCGCTGCAGGCGGTGATCGGGGGACCGGAGGTGCTGCATCTGGCGCAGCTGGCCGCCAACGTCTACGTGGACGGTGCGGTGCTGGAGTACATCTCGCACCTGGCCGAGGCGACCCGCACGGCTCCGGAGATCGCGCTCGGTGTCAGTGTGCGCGGCGCGCTCTCACTCGTGCGCAGCGCCAAGACCTGGGCCGCTGCGAACGGCCGGCACTACGTGATCCCCGACGATGTCAAGGAGCTCGCCGAGCCGGTCCTTGCGCACCGTATGGTGCTTGACGCCGAAGCCGAGTTCGAGGGTGGCACCACGGCGGGCTCGTTGCAGCGCATCCTCAGCGAGATCGCGCCACCCGCGCAGCGTTCGGAGTAGTAACGCCTCATGAGCACCCCGAACTCGTCCACGCGGCAGGCGGCCGCGATCGCACCGAGTGCCCCCGAGGGCACTCGGTCGGTCTCGCGTGCCGTCACCGGGCTGGTCGCCGGTGTGCGGAGATCGCGGACGGCGGCGTCCTGGGTCAGCCGCGCCGGCTGGGTCGTGCTCGGCGCCGGGATCGTGGCTCTCGTGGCGGGGCTGCGCTTCGGTTGGCTCGAGATCATCGTGCTGGCCGGCGCGTTGCTGACGCTCGTGGTCGGGGCCATTGCGTTCGCGATCGGGCGCCACCCGTACCAGGTGCAGCTGCGGCTCCGGGAGGGGCGCGTGGTGGTGGGGGAGCGCGCCATGGGTGCGCTCGAGGTCACCAACGTGAGCCACCGGTCGGTGCTGCCGGCGCGGATCGAGCTCCCGGTGGGATCGGCGAAGGCGTCGTTCGCACTGCCCACGCTGGCGGCCGGTGCTGAGCACGATGAGCTGTTCGCCATCCCCACCGAGCGACGCGGCGTCATCACCGTGGGTCCGGTCTCCTCGGTGCGCGGCGACCCGCTCGGTCTGATCCGGCGCGCTGTGCTGTGGACCGAGCCCGAGGAGCTCTACGTCCACCCCCGCACGATCAAGATCGGTGGCTCGGCGGCCGGGTTCCTGCACGACCTCGAGGGCCGTGAGACGCGGGAGATCACCAACGCCGACCTGTCGTTCCACGCGCTCCGCGAGTACGTCCCCGGCGACGACCGCCGCTACGTGCACTGGCGCAGCTCGGCACGGACCGGCACGCTGATGGTGCGGCAGTTCGAGGAGACGCGGCGCTCGCACCTCGTGCTCGCACTGTCGGTGCAGGAGCAGGACTACGCCCACCCGGACGAGATGGAGCTGGCGATCAGCGCCGTCGGGTCGCTGGGGCTGCACGCGATCGGCAGCGAGGCGGACCTCACGGCGATGACCACCGAGGAGGTGCTGCTGCACCGGACGCCGCGCCAGCTCCTGGACGGGCTCACGCGCATCGAGGCCAGGCGCACACCGACCACGATCGTGGACCTCGGACGCACGATCGCCCGTGACGTGCAGCGAGCCACCGTGGTGCTGCTGGCGTTCGGTTCCGCGGTCACGCCCGAGCAGATCCGCACGGCGGGTGCCGTGCTGCCTGCCGGCGTGCGTGCGCTCGCCGTGCGCGCCTCGCTGGACGAGGACGACCAGCTCGGTGCGCGCCGGCTCGGCAACGTGACCGTGCTGACGCTGCCCACGCTGGAGGAGCTGCCGCGAGGATTCCGGAAGGTCGAACGATGACGGCCGCACCGGCAACCGGCCTCCGTGCGCGCCCACGAAACGCACGCCCGGCGTGGCGACAGTGGTTCACGACGCAGCGGATCGTCGGGATCCTCGTGCCGGTCGGGCTGATCGTCCTCGCGCTCGCGCCGCTGCACCAGGTCTATCTGACGCCGCTGCTGTGGGTCACGGTGGCCGGTGGTGCGCTGCTCGGCACGGCTCTGGCGACCGCGGGTGCCCAGCGGCGCTGGCCCACGCTCACGGTGCTCGCATTCGCGCTCCCCACGTTCTTCCTGTTCGGGGCGCTCGCTGCGCCGGCCACGACCATTGGCGGTGTGCTGCCCACGCTCACCACCTGGCAGCTGATGGGCGTCGGCATGGTGACGGTGTGGAAACAGGTCCTCACGATCGCGCCGCCGCTCGGCACCACCGGCGTGCTGCTGCTGCTGCCGTACCTGCTCGCGTTCTTCGGTTCGCTGATCGGGGTGACGATCTCGCTGCGCGCCAAGCGGTGGTCGCTCAGCCTTCTCGTACCGGCGGTCGTGGGAGTGGTCGCGATCCTGTTCGGGACCCGACTGCCGGTCGCGCCCGGTGTGGTGGGGGTCGCCGCGGTCGCGGTGTCGGTCATGTGGGTGGCGTGGCGGTCGGGTCGGTTGGAGGCCCACCGGGTCATCGCGGTCCCGTTGGTGCTCGGACTCGCCGCGGTCGGCGGCACGGCGACGGCGTTGCTCGCTGTCCCGGACAACCCTCGCCTCGTGCTGCGCGACTTCATCGATCCGCCGCCCGACCCGCACGACTACACCAGCCCGCTCGCGAGCTTCCGCCGGTACGTGGACACACTCGCCGACGAGACGCTGCTGACCGCCACCGGCCTGCCGGCCGGCACCCAGCGGATCCGGCTCGCCACGATGGACAGCTACGACGGGCACGTGTGGGGCATCACGGGCTCCGGCGCCGCCGGGACCGGCACGTTCACCCGCCCCGGCGAGCGGCTGGTGACCGAGGCGTCCCCGGGCTCCTCGGACGTCCGGTTCAGCCTCGAGGGATACACGGGCGTGTGGTTGCCGACACTCGGAGCGAGCGAGGACGTCGACTTCACCGGAGGCCGAGCGGGCGAGCTCACGGAGTCCTTCTACTTCAACCGCACCACGGACACGGGACTGGTGGCGGCGACGCTGCGCTCCGGCGACGGCTACCGGCTGGTCGCGGATCCGGAGCCGGACGTGGTGGCCGACGACGACTCCGCGCCGGCCACATCGATGCTTCAGCTCCCGGCCGCGCGGATACAGATGCCCGAGGTCACCGGGTCGCCCGACATCGTGGCGTCGCTCGCCTCGCAGTACACGCAGGGCGCCACGGGTGACTATGAGCGCGTCAGCATGATCGCGACCGCACTGTCGAGCTACGGCTACTTCTCACATGGTCTCGAGGGCGACGCTCCCTCGCGGCCTGGGCACGGCGCGGCGCGGCTGGTGACGATGCTCGACTCCGACCAGATGACCGGCGACGCCGAGCAGTACGCCGCGGCGATGGCGTTGATGGTCCGCGAGCTCGGCCTTCCCGCGCGCGTGGTCATGGGCTTTGACGTCTCGGACGCGCGCGCGGCCGACGGTGCCGACGGCGGTGTGGCGGTCACCGGCTCCGACGTCACCGCCTGGGTGGAGGTGCCGTTCGAGGGGCACGGCTGGCTCCCGTTCTTCCCCACTCCGGAGGAGGACCAGGTGCCCCAGGTGCAGAACCCGGACCCGCAGGACCGACCCGAGCCGCAGGTGCTGCAGCCACCCGAGCCGCCTCAGGAGCCTCCGGTGGTGCCGCCGTTGGACCGGAGCAACGCCCCGGCCGACCAGGAGGGTCCCGACGACGACACGATCGCGCAACAGATCCTGCTCTATGTGGCGATGATCGGGATCCCGCTGCTGGTGCTGCTCAGTCCGTTCATCGTGATCGCTGCCCTGAAGGCACGACGGTGGCGCCGCCGCCGGTCCTCGGGGCCACCCGACGCCCGGATCGCCGGCGGCTGGGCCGAGTTGTCCGACCGGGTGCTCGACCTGGGCATCGTCACCACGGCGGGCGCGACCCGGCGCGAGGCGTCCCACACCTACGACAGGGAGCTCGCCGGAGCCGGCACGGTAGCGCTGGCGCGCCGCGCCGACGCGGGGGTGTTCGCACCCGAGCCACCCTCGCAGGCCGAGATCGACGACTACTGGGCTGACGTGGCCACCGCGGTCAAGCACGCCGGTTCGGCCGTGCCGTGGCGCAGGCGTCTGCGTGGGCGGTTCTCCCTGCGCTCGCTGCGTTCGCGGTGAGCGTGACCGCCTCGGGTACCTCAGAATGAGCACCATGGACCGTTCCGCAATCGACCAGCTGGTGGGCGAGGCGGCGCCCTATCTCGAGGACACGGCCCCGAACCACGGCGGCCGGAACACCCGTCCGCTCGCGATCCCGGTGCTGGCCACCAGCTACTGCGGCACCGCCCGCACCGGTGCCGGGGCAGCGGCCGCCGCGCTCGGCGCGCTGGCAGGTCTGGCCACGTGGTTCGGGCTGGAGCAGCTGACGCAGCCGGACCCGTCGACGGTGCTCGCGATCGTCTGCTTCGTGCTCGCGGCGGGCCTACTGGCGGGTGCGGTTGTGCTCGGGTTGCGACTGCTGCGCAGCGGGGCGCGCCTGGTCGCGGCGCTGCGGCGCTGGCATGCCGTGGCTCCGGAGGTGCCCGTGCGCGGCGCCGAGGTGTTTACCGAGACGCCCGGGATCGTGCGGCTGACGCTCGCCGCGGTGTCGGCGTTCCTGGGCGTCGGCGCGGTGGTGGTTGGCGTCGTGGTCGGCGGCATGTCGATCCTGGTTGGTGCCGCCGTGGCCGGCGTCGCGTTGCTCACCGCCGGAATCGTGGCCGCGATCGGCTGGTGGACTGTGCGTGGCCTGTTGCGCCCGGCCGCCCCGCAGGCATCCCAGGAGTCGTTCGCACCGGCGCCGTACGCCCAGCCGAGCCCGCCGCAGGGCTACGGTCAGCAGTGGGTGCCGTCGCAGCCTGCCGGACAGCCCCACCAGCCCCCGTCGCCGCAGCAGTGGGCGCCGCCGCCAGCACAACCGCCTCATCCGGGGCCTGCGTCCGCAGCTCCCGCACCCCCGCCGGCCCAGCCGTGGCTGCCTGCCGGCGCCCAGTCGGGCGGTGAGACCTGGCAGCCCGACGCGGAGCCGGAGCCCGACATCGGCGACACCCGCCTGGTCGCGGACACGACGATGTCGGGGCGCTCCGCTCGTCGACAGCCGGTCGCGGTGGTGCTCGACGACGGTCGTCGCCTGACGCCCGGTGTCGTCACACTGATCGGCCGAGCCCCGGTGGGCAAGGACACCGACCTGCAGCTCGAGACGGTCGCCGTGCTGCACCCCACCGTGTCCAAGACGCACGCGGCCTTCCGCGTCACCGATAGCGCCGTCTATGTGACCGACCGCTCCTCGACCAACGGAACCACCGCCGTCGACCCGGACGGCGCACGGCGCCGGCTCGCGCCCTGGGCGGAGACACCGGTCGAGATCGGGGGAGAGGTGCTGCTGGGCAGCTACCGCGTGCGCGTCGTCGCCGTGGACGAGAGCGCCCCGTGACCCGCTACAGTGGAACCGTGCGGACGATGCAGCTCCTCCTTCGTCGCCGCGGCGAGGCCCTGTAAGGCCGGCCTCCTCGCCGCGGAGTGACGTGGTGCCCGGCCAACCGGCACATGATCACAGAGCAGGAGCAGCACCGATGTCCACCACCCACACCACGTCCGGGATGCCGGTCGGCAAGTACCGACCGTTCCACGAGACCAGCGCCTATGTCGACCTGCCCGACCGGCAGTGGCCCAGCAAGCGCATCACGGCGCCGCCGCGCTGGTTGTCCACGGATCTGCGCGATGGCAACCAGTCGCTCATCGAGCCGATGGACCCGGCCCGCAAGCGCACCATGTTCGACCTCCTGGTCCGGATGGGCTACAAGGAGATCGAGGTGGGCTTCCCTGCCGCCTCGCAGACGGACTTCGACTTCGTGCGCTCGATCATCGAGGACGAGGCGATCCCCGAGGACGTCACGATCTCGGTCCTGACGCAGGCGCGCGATGACCTGATCGAGCGGACCGTCGACTCGCTGATCGGCGCTCATCACGCGACCGTGCATCTCTACAACGCCACCGCGCCGGTGTTCCGGCGGGTCGTGTTCCGCAACGACCGCGAGGGTACGAAGGACCTGGCTACCGAGGGCACCCGCCACGTGCGCGACTACGCCGAGAAGGTGCTCGACCCCGATGCCACCTTCGGCTACCAGTACTCGCCGGAGATCTTCACCGACACCGAACTCGAGTTCGCGCTGGAGGTGTGCGAGGGCGTCATGGACGTGTGGGCGCCCGAGGACGGCCGGGAGATCATCCTCAACCTGCCGGCCACGGTGGAGCGGGCCACACCGAACGTCTACGCCGACCAGATCGAGTGGATGAGTCGGCACCTGTCCCGCCGTGAGTTCGTCGCGCTGTCGGTGCACCCGCACAACGACCGAGGCTGCGCGGTCGCCGCGACCGAGCTCGCGGTCATGGCCGGCGCCGACCGCGTGGAAGGCTGCCTGTTCGGACAGGGCGAGCGGACCGGCAACGTGGACCTGCTGACGCTGGGCATGAACCTGTACAGCCAGGGCATCGACCCGGGCATCGACTTCTCCGACATCGACGAGATCCGCCGCACCGTGGAGCACTGCACGCGCATGGACGTGCACCCGCGCCACCCGTACGGCGGTGACCTGGTGTACACGGCGTTCTCGGGATCGCACCAGGACGCGATCAAGAAGGGTTTCGCGCACCGCGCCGAGCAGGTGGCACAGGCCGGCGGCGAGGACACGTCGGTGCCGTGGGACCTGCCGTACCTGCCGGTGGACCCGAGCGACGTGGGTCGCAACTACGAGGCGGTCATCCGCGTCAACAGCCAGTCCGGCAAGGGGGGAGTGGCGTACCTGCTGCAGAGCACCCGCAGCCTCGACCTGCCCCGCCGGCTGCAGATCGAGTTCTCCTCGATCGTTCAGAAGTACACCGACCGCTTCGGTGGCGAGATGACGGCGGAGCAGCTCTGGGAGATCTTCTCCGACGAGTACCTGCCGGCCTCGGAGGAGAACGGCCTGGAGCCGTGGGGTCGCTTCGCGCTCGGCGCCAGCCAGGTCGCTTCCGCCGGCGACGGCAGCAACGACCTGCTCACGGTGACGCTGCGCGACGGCGGCGACGAGAGCACCGTGCAGGCCTCCGGGAACGGGCCGCTCGCGGCGTTCGTGTCCGTGCTGGCGCAGGCCGGCGTGGAGGTGCAGGTGCTGGACTACGCCGAGCATGCCCTGTCGGAGGGCGAGTCGGCCAGCGCCGCCGCCTATGTGGAGTGTGAGGTCAACGGTGAGGTGCTGTGGGGGGCCGGGATCGACCCGTCGATCACCACGGCGTCGTTCAAGGCCGTCATCTCGGCGGTCAACCGAGCGTTGCGCTGACGCACGGTCAACCGGGCACCGTGCCGCTGAACGCGGCGGCGCGGAGCTCGGCGACGCTGAGCGGGTGCTGCGGCAACGGCTCATGTTGCTCGTGGCGGCGCAGCCCGTCGAGCAGCAGCGCTCGCATCCGAGCCAGCAGGATGCCCCGTTGCGGCTCGGTCCACCTCACCAGCGGCACCAGGAGGTGCGGGACGTACGTGAGGTCGGTGGCGGTGGCGTCGCTGCGCAGGCTCCCCTCGCGATGGGCGCGCCGGGCGACCTCCTGGGCCGGCGCCACCCACTGGTCGCCGGGCCGGTAGTCGGGCGCGTGTGCGCGCATGTAGGCGAACACCGGGCCGATCTCCGGGTGGGCGTCGGCGATCGCGGTGACGCCATCGACGT
>NZ_JBMDXJ010000450.1:0-10632 GCF_048594945.1 Pseudactinotalea sp.
CGGGTGGCCGAAGCACAGCATGCCGCGGTGCGCGGCTGGGGTGATCGCCTGCCGCCATCGCGGCCAGACGGTCCCGAACGCGGGCATCGTCTCCTCGACCGCCCACGCGCCGAGCCGCTCGCCTACCGCGGCGTCCAGCTCGGGCAGGGTGAGCTCGATACCGGCGAGCGACGCACCCACCGCGGCGATCACCTCTTCGACCTGACCGCGGTCGAGGCGCACCCCGTCCGCCTGACGCGAGATCCCGCCGTCGACCGCGCTCAACGCACCTGCCCACAGGTGCAGGTCCGCCGAGGGCAGCAGATGCACGGTCCCACGCGGGCCGTAGGTGCGCACGAGCTCGCGGCGCTCCCAGAGAGCCTCCTGCACGTCGGCGCGCGTGACTCCACGCAGGCGGCGCGCGATCGAGTGCTGCGCGGCTGACTGCACCTGGGCGTGCGCGCCGCACATCGCGCGCACGGCGTCCACGATGGCATCGGCCCCACCGAGTGGTGCGAGCAGGCCTTGGTGACCCATCCGTCGTCGGGCGATCTCGCTCATCGCGACGATTCTGCCGGGTGGGAAGGGCTCAGGCGATCGGAACCCGATCGCCCGCGTAGTGCCGGATCGCGGCGAGGATCTCGTCGCGGCCCGGCTGGACGGCCGGACCACCCACGGACAGCCCCTGCTGGATCACGGACGGCCAGCTCGTGGCGTCGGACTCCACGCCGTCACGCCCGGGCGCGGAGTCGGGCTTCGGCTTGATCGTGATCCGCCATCCCTGCCCGACCTCGGACACCCACACGCCCGAGACCGCCTCCCACGGAAGCACGATCACACCGACCGGGGTCATCGCCTGCACGCCGCGGGCGGACAGCCGCCAGGGCTGTGTCAGCCCCGCCGACGTCCCTCGGAGGTAGCAGGCGAAGCCGATCAGCGCCGTCACGACGGCCAGCAGCGCCGACCAGACCCAGGTGAAGTACCCCGCCGGCGCGTCCAGGGCGGCGAAAGCGCGCACCGCCAACAGGAGCGCCACCCAGATCACCCCGGCCAGTGCCAGCATCGCCCAGAAGGTGCGGCGGCTACGGCTGTTGTCGTGACGGACCACGAGCTCGTCAGGAGTCATGTGAGCGGGTTCCATGGCGTCCTCTCAGACGATCGGGGCGCGACCCTGCGAGTAGTGCTGCACGGCGGGGAAGATGGTCTCGAAGCCGGGCACGAGGCCATGTGCTGCGAGCTGCAGGCCCCGCTTCCGGTACCGCGGCCAGTGCGCGGGGTCCGCCTCCACGCCGTTCTGGCCCGGCGTGGCCTGCGGGTGCAGCATGAACGAGATCAGTTGCTGGCCGAGCACCGCCTTCTGCCGCACCTCGGTGACGGCCTCCCACGGCACCCGCACGGTTCCCTGCTGGCCGTGGACCTCCACGCCCCAGCCGTCGAGAGTGAGTGGCCGGGTGATCGCCAGTCGCCCACCCCAGAGGTAGCACTGCAGGCCGATCTGCAGGATCGGCCCGATCGCGATCACGATGAAGACCCAGACGAAGTGCCGTACCCCCTCCAGGTCGAGGGATCCGATCACCCCGATCATCACGAGCGACAGTGCCACCAGCACGCTGTTGAGGATCAGCAACAGGTGGAACCGGCTTCGCAGCGCTGCGTTGTCGGAGCGGACCACGAGCTCGGGAGGCGCGGCTGCTGGCTGCATGACAGGTCACCATGCCAGCACCCAGCTAGCCCTGTCACGTCGCACCGACGGGCACCACTGCCCGCCGAGATCAGCTGGCGGCGCGCTCGTGAACGCCGTTCGCGTCGATGTCGTAGACCTTCTCGCCCACCCGCAGCCCGACCAGGCGCGCGTCCGGGTCGACGGCGTCCAGGCACCCCTGCGCCGTCACGGTCCCGTCCAGCGCGACCTCGACACCGAACACCCCGGAGACCACCAGCTCACTGAACGAGCCTGCCGAGGAGCAGGCCCAGTCCAGCAGGTAGGGCCACTGCGGCGGCGACTTCCGCGCGCCGCCCTCGATCGGCTCCGCCGCCTCCTCCACGAAATGCCCCTGCCCGGGCGGGCCCTGGTTCGCGCTCCGCGCGAGCCCCGGAAGCCAGTCGGCGACGACGGCGGCGCCACCCAGGGCGATCGCCGCACGTCCGGCATCGGGCGCCCAGGCGGGATACGCGCCGTTCCACTGGTGGTCGGCGCGCAGCGAGTAGCCGGCATCGGCGTCGAGCGGGGACAGCGCCCGCAGCCACGACGGCGAACGCAGCTCCGCGTCGAAGAACGTCACCATCTCGGAGCGGACCTCCTCGGGCAGGTCATCGGCGATCGTGGTCCCGACGGTCGCGAAGTCGTAGCAGTGCCGCGTCGGCTCGAGCGACCCGTCCGGCTGACGGGTGTGGAAGATACCGGCACCAGGAATGTAGAGCTCCTGCACGAGTCGGACCACCTCATCGGCCTCGGCCCGCAGCGATGCCGCCTCGTCGGCGGACCCACCCTCGAGCTCCACCAGCTCGGCCGCGACCCGCATGCACCACGCGTTCGCCGCGTTGAGGCTCGCGATCTCGTGCGTGTAGCTCGAGACGCACTCAAGCAGGTTGTCGATGCCGCCGTAGTCGGCGAGCCCGCTGGGCCGACGCAGCCGGTGCCACGCTCGCGCCCACGAACGCACGTGGTCACCCAGGCGCCGCGCGTTGCCCTCGGCGTCGGTGAACACCTCGTCCAGGAACGCACGGTCCTGCGTGAACGCCACGTAGTCGCGCACCAGCCGTGTCATCGCATAGTGGTTGACCGAGTACCAGTACCCCACCGACCTGCCCGTGAGCCATTCGGTGCCGAAGTGGTGGTCGATGTCCAGACTCACCCAGTGCGCGATCTGCGTACGCATCTGCTCCGGGTCCATCAGCGCGTGCGTCTGCGAGGACAGCGAGTAGTCCCAGATGAAGGTGGTCGTCGCCCAGTATCGCGGCATCAGGGTGTCGTACGAACGGCCGAGCACCGACGCCGGGTTGTCGCGCATGAACCACAGCGTGCCCATCGCACCCCAGTGGTAGAGGGTGCGGAACGCCTCGTTGCTGGTCTCTATCTGCGGGATCGCGCCGGACAGCGCACCTGAGCCGTCGAACAGGCCTGCCAGCGCCGCGTCCCACGCGACCTCGGCCGCCGCCACGGCAGCGCCCAGGTCGTCGCCCACACGCCCGACGGCGTCGCTCGCCTCGGTCTCGGTGCTCGCGATGGCATGCACGTACCCGAGCTCGACCGACTCCCCTGCTCCCAGGGCGACCTCGACCTCGACGACCCGCGGGCCGCCGTCGAGCACGGTCGCGCCGGACGGAGCGACGAGGCGCTGGACGCTGACCGCGGGCTCGTCGCCGTCGCGGAGCTGGATCCCGAACGAGGACCGGCTGACCTCGGAGTCGGCGACCGGCCGACCGATCACGGTCAGCCCGTCGCGCACGAGCTCGTTCGGTGCCTGCGGCAGCTCGGCGCTCGCCCAGCGCGCACGGCTGGTCACGGTCGAGGCGAGCCACAGGCCGAACCGCAGCGTACGGGCATCGCCGCTGTTGGTGACGACCACCTGCACGGCGGCCGCAGGCTCCCCCGGCGGGCACACGGTGGTGGTCTCGATTCGCCAGCCGTCGATGTCGGTGCTGCGCTCCACCCGGTCCGGGCGCCAGGTGACATCGACCGGCCGCCCGTACGACCGGGCCAGCCGGCCGCCCAGGTAGAGCTGGCCGGTGATCGTGTCGCCCTGCCCCACCGGGGGGACGTTGAGGCTGCGGATGGCCACGACATCGTGGTCCACCTGCGCGGTCGCCCAGTGGTTGGTCAGCCCGGGCGGGTTGATCATGTCGTCGAAGCGGTCGACGATCCGCGCCGAGGTGAAGTCGGCGCAGGTCGGGACGGTGGTCATTCTTCTCCTCGGAGGTGGTGGTCGAGCCAGAGGGCGAGCGCCGCGTCGTCGTACGCGCCGCCGCCCTCGTGACCGTTGTAGGGCCAGGTGGTGACATCGGGGGCCGGGTCCATCGCGTTGATGGCCGCGAAGATGCCCGACGGCGGGCAGATCAGGTCGCCGAGCCCAACCGTGACGCGGGTGGGGCAGGTGATCCACGGCACCAGGTGGGCGACGTCCACGTGGTCGAGCACCGCAAGCGCCTGTTCCGTACGGTCCCGGTGAGTCGCCAGGTAGCTGCCGAGCTCGGTGTACGGGCCCTCCGGGGTGGCCTCGACCGAGCGGGAGATGCCGCACAGGAACGGGGTGCGCGCGAAGGCGGTGGTGACGCCCAGGTGCAGCGCCGCTGCCGCGAGCGCCATCGCGCCGCCCTGGCTGTGCCCGACCACGGCGATCGGCTGGTCCGCGCCGCCCGGCAGCTGCGCCACCGCGTCGACCGCGCGCACGGCGTCGGTGAGCAGGCGGCGGTAGTACAGCGTCTCGGGGCTCTCGATCCCGCGGGTGAGCATCCCGGGAGCGGAGGCGCCGGCGCCGTGCGGGTCAGGGGTGTCGCCCGCGTTCCAGATCGCACCCTGGCCGCGGCTGTCGACCACGAGGTAGCCGTAGCCGTGCGCGGCCCACAGGATCCGCTCGTGCGGCAGCCCACGGCCGCCGCCGTAGCCGAGGAACTCGACGACCACGCCGCGGGCCTCCGGCGGCAGCAGCCACCAGGCGCGGATGGGGTCGCCGGCGAAGCCGGGGAACGTGACGTCATGGACCGTGAGCGTGCGCATCGGGTGGGCGAGCCGCTGCGCGACCACTTCCCCGCCAGCGGCGCGCGAGGTCGCGAGCGTCTCGTCCCAGAACCCGCGCAGACCGGCGGGGGCCGGGCGCGGATGTCGGTAGGTCCGCAGCTGCTCCAGCGGGAGGTCTACGAGCATGAAGGGCTACTTCTCCCAGTGCGCGTACGCGTCCTCGAGCGCCGGCGGGATGCCCGCGACGCTCGGGTCGGCGTAGGAGGTGTTCGGCAGCATCGGGTACCAGTCCGGCCGGCCCGGGTCGCGGTCGTAGGGGTAGCCGCCCAGGCGCTGGTAGCGCTCGGCAGCCTCGGCCACGGCACCGCGATCGAGCGTGACTCCCAGCCCGGGTCCCTCCGGCACGCTCATGCGCCCGTTCGTGTACGGCACCAGGCCGCCCTCGACGATGTCGTGCTCGAGGTGGTGGTAGTGCGCGTCGGCCGCGTAGACCAGGTTGGGCACCACCGCGCCGAGGTGCCGCATCGTGGCGAGCTGGATGCCGAGCTCGCCCGAGGAGTGCACCGCCACGCCCAGCGAGAACGCCTCGCAGATGCCGGCGGCCCGGATACAGGGCCGGATGCCGCCCCAGAAGGTGGTGTCGAGCAGGATCACATCCACCGCGGGGTCGCGCACGTTCGCGGCAAGCTGCTCAGGGTTGACCACCACCGTGTTCGTGGCGAGCGGGATCGCGGTGTTCTCCCGCACCTGACGCATCCCGGTCAGCGAGTAGACCGGGTCCTCGAGGTAGTCGTTGTTGAGGTCGGCGATGCGCTCTGCGAACCAGATCGACTCCCCCACGCTCAGCACGCCGTTGGGGTCGTAGCGGACCTTGTCCTCCGGCAGCGCCTCGGCGAGGGCGCGGAAGCACTCGAGCTCGTACGCCGGCGGGAACACGCCACCCTTCAACTTGTGCACGCGGAAGCCGTGCTCGGCCTTCAACCGCAGTGCCTCCGCCACCAGCTGGTCGGGTGTGCGGACCTCGCCACTGCCATCAGGCCCCGGGTACCGGAAGAACAGGTAGGAGGCGAACTCCACCTCGTCCCGCACACGGCCACCGAGCAGGTCGGTGACGCTCAACCCGGCGTGCTGGCCCACGATGTCGAGGCAGGCGAACTCCACCGCTGCCAGAAGCTGGGTGCGATTGTTGTACAGGCTCGCCGTCGGGTTCGCGATCATCCAGCGCAGCGACTCCACGCGCGCCGGGTCGTGACCCTTCAGGTACGGCAGCAGCGCCCGTACCGCACCCTCGGCGCTCTCGCCGCCGCCGCCGAGCTCACCGAGGCCGACGAGCCCGGTATCGGTCTCGATCTCCACGATCGTGCGGACGAACCGGCCCCAGTGGGTGCCGTTGGAGTGCCGCAGCGGCGCCTCCAGCGGGACCGTCACCGTGGTGGCGCGGATGTCGACGATCTTCATGCCGGTCCCGCTCACTTGCCATCCTCCTCGGGCAGCACGACGGCGTTGCCCGCCGTGAGACCCCCGTCGACCTTGACATCGGCGCCCGTCACGAACGACGCGCGCTCCGAGAGCAGGAACTCGATCATCTCGGCCACCTCGGCGGGCTGCGCGACGCGGCCCAGCGGGTGCGAGCGGCCCCACTCGGCCACCGTCTCCGCCACCTGCTCCGCGCCGCCGAACTCCGCCGCCGCCCACCGCAGCATGGGGGTGTCGACAGAACCAGGGCAGACGGCGTTGACGCGGATGCCCTCGTGCGCGTGGTCCACCGCCATCGCCCGCACCATCGAGTTGAGCGCGCCCTTGGTGGCCGCATAGGCGGCCACGCCCTGCTGGGCCACGTAAGCCTGCACGCTCGAGACGACCACGATCGATCCGCCTCCGTTCGCGCGCAGCATCGGCACGGCATGGTGGGCCGCGAGGAACACGCCGCGCACGTTGACAGTGAAGGTGCGGTCGAACGTGGCGATCGCACCGTCCGCGTCGACCGTCCCGTACGTCTGTATCCCGGCGGCACAGACGAGACCGCCGAGGCGGCCGCCGTCGTCGGCCACACGAGCGAAGGCTTCCGACACCGACTCAGGTGAGGCGAGATCCGCGACGAGCGGGACGCCGTCGGGAAGATCCTTCACGAGGCGCGTGAGCGCATCGCCATCACGGTCGAGCGCGTACACACGCGCACCGGTGGCAGCGACGCGACGGGCAGCGGCTTCACCGATGCCGGCCCCGGCGCCGGTGACCAACACCGGCGCAGGAGCCGTCGAGCTGACGGACATCGTTCTCCTTGGGTTCTAGAACTGGCCGAGCGAGAGCCCGCGCGTGAAGGCGCGCTGGGTCGCGAGGAACAGCACCACGGTGGGTAGCGAGACGAGCAGACCACCCGCGAGCACGGTCGACATCGCTGAGCCGCCGTAGGTGCTCTGCAGCGCAGACAACGCCGCGATCACCGGTCGCACCGTCTCGGACTGCGACAGCGTCAGTCCCAGCAGCAGGTCGTTCCAGATGAAGGTCGCCTGCAGGATGAAGATCGCCACGAGCGCCGGTGCGGACATCGGCAGGTAGATGCGCCAGAAGATCCGCCATGGTGAAGCGCCGTCCATCACCGCGGCCTCGAACACGTGGTGCGCGATGCCGCTGAAGAAGTTGCGCATCACGAACGCCGAGAACGGCACCGCGATCACCGTGTAGACGAGGATCATGCCGATCCTCGAGTTGTACAGGCCGGTCTGGGCGTAGCCGATGAACAGCGGCATGAGGATCATCTGCAGCGGGAAGATCGAGCTCGCGAAGATCAGCACGAACCAGAAGAAGCCGCGCCGCAGCCGAAACGCGACGATCGCGAAGCCTGCCGCAGCGCCGATGATGACCGCGAGTCCCGGGCCGGTGATGGCGTACAGGGCCGTGGAGAGCGTGCCGAGCGAGAGTCGGCCGCGGCCCCAGGCGTCGGCCATGTTGCTGAACAGGCCGGCGAAGTCGCCCGGCTGCCAGATCGAGTAGTTGCCGAACACCTCCGGACGCTTGGAGGCGTTCGCGAGCAGCAGGTACACGGGGACGAGCCAGATCACGCCCATCACGGCGAGCACCACCTGGCGCACCGCCACACCGGGGGTGAGTCGACGCCGTCGGGACGCAGGCGCAGGGAGAGTGGTCATCACATGCTCCGTTCCGGGGCGAGCTGACGCCGCAAGTACATGATCGACGCGACCACCGTGACCACGGTGAGGAACACCGCGACCGCGGCACCGAGACCGTAGTCGTTGGTGATGAAGGTCTCCTTGTACATCGTGAGCGCAAGCGTCTCGGAGACCCCACCGGGGCCACCTTTGGTCATACCCCACACGATGTCGAAGGTCTTCAACGAGCCGACGATGCTCAACCCCACCACCACCGTGGTGAGCGGTGCGAGCATCGGCCAGGTCATCGTGCGGAACAGCGTGAAGCCCGCGGCACCATCGACCTTCGCTGCCTCTAGCGGCTCCTTCGGGATCGACTGCAACCCGATGCCGAACAACAGCGCGTTGACGCCCGCACCCTGCCAGCTCGAGGCCACGATCATCACGAACGTGTTGAGTGGGGCATCGAGCAGCCAGCGTGGCGCGTCGACGCCGAAGACGCCGACGATCTGGCTGAGCGCACCGTTGGTCTGCAGCACGAACGACCAGATCACACCGACCGCCACACCTGAGAGCGCGTATGGGATGAGGAACGGCAACCGGAAGAACGTGGCGCCTGGCAGCCCGTGGCTGAGCACCGCGATCAACAGCCCGAGCCCCACCGGGAGCACGATCGTCCCGGCGACCCAGTACAGGGTGTTGAGGAGCGAGTTGAGCAGCCCCGGGTCGGAGAACATCCGGACGTAGTTGTCCAGGCCCACCCATTCGGGGTCACCGAGTCCGTTGTACTCCGTGAAGGAGATATAGGTCGTGTAGAGGAACGGGAGGTACAGCACGACGGCGGCGAGCAGCACCGCCGGCGCCACGAAGCCCGCCGAGGCCAGCGCGAAGCTGTTCTTGGGCTTGCGGTTCGGCAGCATCTCCGCGTGCCGGGCAGCCGGTGCGGTCATGACTCTCCTCGCGAGGTCGGGGGGCGGTTCAGGTGTGGGGTGGGTGGGCCGGGTGCACGTGTCGACCCACCCACCCCGGCATGGGGACGGGGCCGCTCCCCTGCCCGGGAGCGGCCCCGTGGTGCTACTGGTCGGCCCAGTACGCGTCAGCAGCAGCCTGGATCGCCTCCAGGTGCACCATCGGGTCACCGTTGTTCGTCACGAACGCGCCGAACTCCTCCGACGCGACTGTGTAGATCGGCACCGGCGTGGCCTCGAGCCAGCGCTTCTGGATCTGGAAGTCCGGGCCGGTCACCTGGCCGACCACGGCCGAGAGGGCCGGGTCCGGGGACTCGACGTTCGGGTTGAACGAGACGTCGCCGAAGGCCTCGGTCCACGCGTTCTGCGCATCCACGCCCATCCACCAGGCGCTGTAGTCGAGCGCCGCCTGCTCGTTGGCACTGCCGGCACCCACGCACAGCGGGCCGGTCTCGACGATCGCCTGCTGTGACTCGAGGTCGGGGTTGACGTTCGGAATCGCGAAGATCCCGTAGTCCTCGTCCGGGACCATGCCGAGCGCGTTGAGCTGGCCCGTGAAGAACGTGCCGAAGTTCGCCATCGCGACCTCACCGGTCTGCAGCAGGGTCTGCGGATCGGTGGTGACACCCGGGTCGATGAAGTAGCCGTCGGTCTGCATCTGGTGCCAGACATCCATCGCCTCGACGATCGCCGGGTCCGTGTAGGAGACGCTGCCATCCTGCAGGCCCACGTAGGCGTCGGGATCGGAACCCGCCACCACGGTCTGGAACCACACGAACTCGAAGATGAAGTTCATCTGGTGGAACGGCACCACACCGTTGTCGACCAGCGTCTGGGCGTTGGACATCAGCTCGTCCCACGTTGCCGGGACCTCGAGGCCGTTGTCTGCGTAGACCTGCTTGTTGTAGTACATCACCCAGTAGACGACGTTGAGCGGCACGCAGTACTGCTTGCCGTCGTAGGTGTAGTTCTCGATGAGCCCTTCCGGGACATCGCCGTTCGCCTCGGCCTCTGCCCACAGGTCGGTGGTCTCCGCCACGAGTCCGGCCTCGACGAGCTCCTCCAGCTGACCACCGGTGTGCCACGTGAAGATGTCGGGCTTGTCGTTGGTGCGGAACGCCTGCTTGATGAAGGCGTCATACGCGGCGGAGTCGGAGTAGCCCGTGAAGCTGAGGGTTGACTGGTCGGCACCCTCCGAGGCCTCGTTCATCACGTCGAACTGGGGCTCCCAGGCGGCCTTGTCGGTGAAGAACCCGAGCGCGGTGGGCTCGGCCTCGCCACCGTTCCCCTCACCACCGTTCCCGCCGCCACCGCCGCCGCCTCCGCAGGCGCCGAGCAGCAGCGCGGTCGCCGCTGCGGCTGCCACAAGTGTGGCCTTGGTCTTGTACTGCTTCATTTCATCGCACCTCTTCGTGTGGTGGTTGGTGGCCCGGCGTCAGCCGCCGGCCCGTGGTCGTTCAGGTGGTCAGTCGGTCGCGCCGCGCGAGCGGATCACGTCGGCGACGTGCTGCAGGTGCTCGGTCACGGCCGCGTGAGCACCGGCCGCGTCGCCGGCCACGATCAGGTCGCGGATGTGCGTGTGCTCCTCGAAGTCCTCGGCTGCGTCACCGTGCAGGGCGAGGATCGCGCGCTGGTCCTCGGCGTGCAGCAGCACCACCGAGTCGAGCACCTCCGCGAGGATCGCGTTGCCGGTGGCGGCGGCAATGGCCCGGTGGATGTCGAGGTTCGTACGCCACAGGATCTCGTCTCCTGCGGTGAGCTGAGCGCCCGCGGTCGCGAGCACCTCGTCGAGCCAGGCGAGGCCACGCTCGTCTCGGGTCTCCGCAGCGAGCCGCGCGATCTCGGGTTCCAGTGCGCGCCGAGCCTGCAGCAGCTCGACCAGCTGCTCCACGTCCGA
>NZ_JBMDXJ010000451.1:0-26310 GCF_048594945.1 Pseudactinotalea sp.
GACCAGCTCAAGCTGCTCGACGTGCAGGCGCTCGATCAACGGCTCGCGAAGCTCGCACACCAGCGGCGCAGCCACCCGAGCCTCGCCGCGCTCGAGGAGGTCACCGCCCGTGCGGACGATCTCGATCGTGCTCGCGTGGACGCCGAGACCGCGGTCCGCGACGCCCGCCGCGCGGTGACCAAGGCCGAGACCGACGTCGAGCAGGTCAGCAACCGCGCTGCCCGCGACCGGCAGCGACTCGAGAGCGGCACCGGATCGCCCAAGGACCTGCAGGCGCTCGGTCACGAGCTGGAGTCGCTCGCGAAGCGGCAGAGCGATCTCGAGGAGGTCGAGCTGGAGGCGATGGAAGTCCTCGAGACCGCCCAAGGTGAGCTCGACGCCATCAGCACCCAACGGTCCGCCCTCGGCGAGCAGATCACCCAGCTCGAGACCGAGCGGGACGCGGCCTTCGCCGAGATCGACGCCGAGAAGGCGACCGTCGAGCAGCAGCGAGCCTCCGCCGTCGAGCCTCTCGATCAAGGTCTGGTGACCCTGTACGAGCGCGTGCGTGAACGCAGCGGGGGACTGGGTGTGCTGCGGCTGCGGGGGTCGACCACCGACCCGTTGCAGATCTCGCTCAGCCTCACCGAGCTGGCGGCCATCGAGGCGGCGCCGGCCGAGGAGATCGTGCGGTCCGAGGACGGCTACATCATCGTGCGCGTGACTGACTAGACTTCGTCCTGGATGAGCCGGCCAGGCGGCCGCGTCACGGGGCAACCCGTGCCGAGGAACGTCCGGGCTCCGCAGAGCAGGGCGGTGGGTAACACCCACCCGGGGCGACCCGCGGGACAGTGCCACAGAGAACAGACCGCCGCGCGCGAGCGCGGTGAGGGTGAAACGGTGGTGTAAGAGACCACCAGCACACCGGGTGACCGGTGTGGCTAGGTAAACCCCGCCCGGAGCAAGGCCAGACAGGAAGCGTTCGAGGGCTGCTCGCCCGAGCTTCCGGGTAGGCCGCACGAGACGGTTGGCAACAACCGCCCTAGATGGATGGCCGCCCATTCCGACCTCGGTCGGAGGGACAGAACCCGGCGTACAGGCCGGCTCATCCGCCCACCGTCGGCCCGGCTGTCGTACCGTGAAGCCATGGCTACCCCATGGGAGCAGGTGCTCCAGCAGGTCCCGAGCCTCAACAACCCGCAGGCGCCGTTCAGCTACAGCGTCACGCCCGAAGGCGTGATCGTGGGCTTCTGGGACGTGGCGAAGATCCAGATGCTCGGACTCACCGGAGCGAGCAGCTTCTCCAAGGACTACCGGATCGACGTGCGACCCACGGCCGACGGCGAGATCGAGTACGTCGAGACCGGGAACGAGACCTCCGGCTCCATCGGCGCCACCGGTGGCGGCATGAAGAAGGAGTTCTTCAAGGGCAAGTCCACCCAGAAGTCGTTCGGGTTCCAGGCCGGCATCGGCGGCACCAGCCACGGCGAGCCCACCACTGCCGCAGGCTGGTCTTTCGACACCGACCAGATCAAGAAGCCGTTGTTCGGTTTCCTCGAGCAGCAGGGCTGGCAGCAGAAGAAGGGCTTCTTCGGCAAGCTCTTCGGCTGATCAGAGTTCCGACCTGCCAGACTCGACCCGTGCATACGAGCAGCTTCCGCAACATCTACAGCCACGGATTCGCCCGCGTCGCGGCGTGCACGGTCCCTGTCGCGCTGGCCGATCCTGCCGCCAATGCCGAGCGGATCGTTGCGCAGGTGCGTGAGCTGGACGAGCAGGCGGTCGCCGTCGCGCTGTTCCCGGAGCTGAGCGTGACCGGTTACGCCCTCGACGACCTGCTGCTGCAGGACCCGCTCCTGGACGCGGCCGACGCGGCGATCGTCGCGATCGCCGAGCAGACCGCGGACCTGCTGCCCGTGGTCGTCGTCGGGGCACCGCTGCGGAACGGCAACCGGCTCTACAACTGCGCCGTGGTGATCCACCGTGGTCGCGTGCTGGGCGTAGCGCCGAAGTCGTTCCTGCCCAACTACCGTGAGTTCTACGAGAAGCGCTGGTTCGCGGACGCCGACGTGCGCGCGGGGACTTTGGTGCGGCCGCACTGGCCCGGCGGCGAGGGGGGCGTGCCGTTCGGTAACGACTTGCTCTTCGAGGCGCAGGACGTGCCCGGGCTGGCGATCCACGCCGAGGTCTGTGAGGACATGTGGGTGCCCATCCCCCCGAGCGCGGGAGCTGCGCTCGGGGGAGCCACGGTGCTCTTGAACCTCTCGGCCTCGCCCATCACGGTGGGACGGGCCGATGACCGGCACCTGCTCGCACGTTCGGCGTCGGCACGGTGCAATGCCGTCTACGCCTACGCGGCCGCGATGGCGGGGGAGTCGACCACAGATCTGTCCTGGGACGGCATGACGATGGTCTACGAGATGGGCGACCTGCTGGGACAGAGCGAGCGGTTCCCGGAGACCGCGCAGGCGACCGTGGTCGACATCGACCTGGACCGGTTGCGTCAGGAGCGGCTCCGGCAGGGTAGCTTCGAGGACAACTGGCGCAGCAGCTACTTCGCGGAGCCCACCAGGATCCCGTTCACTCTCGCACCCCCGGAAGGCAACCACGGGGTGCGCCGCACCCTCGACCGGTTCCCATTCGTGCCCGACGACTCCTCGCGGCTCGCGCTCGACTGCTACGAGGCCTACAACATCCAGGTGTCCGGGCTCGAGCAGCGGATGCGCTCGATCGGCTCGCCGAACCTCGTGATCGGTGTCAGCGGCGGTCTGGACTCCACGCACGCGCTGATCGTGGCGGCCAAGGCGATGGACCGGCTCGGCCGGCCTCGCTCCGACATCCTCGCGTTCACGATGCCCGGCTTCGCCACCAGCGATGAGACCAAGACCAACGCGATCGCCCTCTCTCACGCACTCGGAGTCACGTTCGAGGAGGTCGACATCCGGCCGATGGCCACCCAGATGCTGGCCGATCTCGGCCACCCGTTCGGTCGGGGCGAGGAGGTCTACGACGTCACGTTCGAGAACGTGCAGGCCGGGCTGCGCACCGATTACCTCTTCCGTGCCGCCAATCAGCGCGGCGGCATCGTGGTGGGCACCGGCGACCTGAGCGAGCTGGCGCTCGGTTGGTGCACGTACGGGGTGGGGGACCAGATGTCCCACTATGGCGTCAACGCCGGGGTTCCGAAGACCCTCATGCAGCACCTGATCCGGTGGGTGGTCTCCAGCAACCAGTTCGACGACGGCGACGTCGACACCACCCTCCTCTCCATCCTCGACACCGAGATCTCACCTGAGCTGGTGCCTGCCAAGGAGGGGGAGGGGCCGCAGTCCACCCAGGCGATCATCGGGCCCTACGCGTTGCAGGACTTCACGCTGTTCCACCTGCTGCGCCGTGGGGCTCGTCCGGGCAAGATCGCCTTCCTCGCCGAGGCCACCTGGAAGGACGCCGACGGCGGTGCCTGGCCGAGTGGGTATCCCACCGACGATCGGGTCGCCTACGACCTCGCCACCATCAAGCACTGGATGGGCGTCTTCTACCGCCGCTTCTTCGGCAACCAGTTCAAGCGGTCCGCGCTGCCGAACGGGCCGAAGGTCACCTCCGGAGGCGCTCTGTCACCGCGGGGTGACTGGCGGATGCCCTCGGACGCGCTGGCGAGCGCCTGGCTCGCCGAGGTCGAGCAGATCCCCGACGCCTGACCTCAGATCTCGCGGTCGGCGAGCGCCGCGGCGCCGATGATGCCGGCCTGGTTCCGGAGGGCGGCCGGGACGATCGGTGCCCGGGTGGAGATCAACGGCACGAACTTCTCGTGGTCCTTGCTCACGCCGCCGCCCACCACGAACAGGTCGGGCGAGAACAGGAACTCGACGACCTCGAAGTAGCGCTGCAGTCGCTCCTTGGCCCACACCTTGTAGCTGAGGTCCTCGCGATCCTTCACGGCCGAGGACGCTCGGGTCTCGGCGTCGTGACCGTCGATCTCCAGGTGGCCGAGCTCGGTGTTCGGAACGAGCCGGCCGTCGTTGATCAACGCCGACCCGATGCCGGTGCCGAGGGTGAGCACGAGCACCACCCCGTCCTGACCCTGTGCCGCGCCGTAACGCACCTCGGCGTATCCGGCGGCGTCGGCATCGTTGACCACCACGGCCTGGTGACCGGTGGTGCGGTGCACGAGGTCCGCGAGGTCGGTGCCGATCCAGGACTTGTGCAGGTTGGCCGAGCTGAGCACGACGCCGTGCTGGATGATGCCGGGAAAGGTGAGACCGATCGGGGTCTCGGTAGGCACCTCGAAGTGCTCGATCACCTCGGCGAGGCACTCGGCTACCGCCTCGGGCGTGGACTTCGACGGCGTCGGGACCCTGAACCGCTTGGCGGCCAGCTCACCCTCCCGCAGGTCGGCCGGGGCGCCCTTGATGCCCGATCCGCCGATATCGATGCCGAAGCCGAGAGCACCGGGCTCGTACGTCACGCTTGTCATGTCTCCGAGCGTATCCGGCTGTGGCGCGGGACACCGTCACTGTGACCGTTGTGCACAGATCGTGCGACCCCCTGGCCGGATCGGCCGTGAGTGTGGGAATCTAGGGACAGGAGGTACTACTCGCATGCCCACAGAGTCGCTAGATCCGCAGTCTGCGTACTACTTCAACACCGAGACGTCGCAGGTGGAACAGGGGTACCAGAGCGACTGGACCAATCGGATGGGCCCGTACCGCACCCGCGAGGAGGCCGAGAAGGCCCTGGCGACCGCCGCTCAGCGGAACCAGGACTGGGACGATGCCGACCGCGAGTGGAACGGTGACGAGGACAACTGACATGCGCACGTCGACAGCCCTGCGGGGCACCCTCACGCTGGCGAGCGCGGCCATGCTCGCGCTCGGGCTGACACTCCCGGCGGCCGCCTCGACCACCGACCCCTCGGACGAGGAGACCGCATCCCTGCAGCGAGCCCTTCGCTCCGGCCGGCCGCTGCTCGGATGGACGATCGCCCTCGACCCGGGGCACAACGGCGGCAACTCAGCCGACCCGGCGGCGATCAACCAGCTGGTCTCCGACGGCCGAGGTGACCTCAAGCCGTGCAACACCGTGGGTACGGCCACGGCGAGCGGCTACGCCGAGCACGAGTTCAACTTCGACGTGGCCGAGCGACTCACGACGCACCTCGAGCGCCTCGGAGCCACCGTGGTCCTCACACGGGAGGACGACGAGAGCGTGGGCCCCTGCGTCGATATCCGCGGCAGGTTCGCGGTGGACGCTGACGCCGACCTGATGATCTCGATCCACGCGAACGGATCGCTCAACACCACCACCGAGGGGTACTTCGCGATCGTCGCCGATCCCGCGATCTCCGAGTCGCAGGGGGAGCCGAGCCTGTCACTGGCCGATGACCTGCTCGGCGCGCTGGCCGATGGCGGATTCACGCCGTCGACCGCGGTCGAGGATGCCCTGTCGCTGCGGTCCGACCTCGCCACCCTGAACTTCGCGAGGCGCCCCGCCGTGATGCTTGAGCTCGGCGAGATGCGCAACCCGGACGATGCCGCCCTCATGGAGAGCGAGGAGGGGCGCCAGGCCTACGCCGACGCGATCGCAGCGGGCATCCTCACATGGACCGAGGACAACGAGCCGCGGGACTGACGCACCTCGCGAACTCAGTCCCAGTAGGTGTGCTCGCGCCCGGGGAACGTGCCGGCGCGGACCTCGTCGATGTAGGCACGCGTGGCGCGGTCCATCTCGGCTCCGACCGCCGCAAACTGCTTGGCGAACCGTGGTGACCAGCCACCCATGCCGACCATGTCGAGCCAGACGAGCACCTGACCGTCGCAGGCCGCGCCTGCCCCGATCCCGATCGTCGGGATGCTGAGCTCGCCGCTGACCCGCTCGGCGACTGCGGCCGGCACCATCTCGAGCACCACGGCGACGGCGCCCGCCGCCTCGATCGCCTTGGCATCGGCGACCACCTGCTCGGCAGACTCGTCACCGCGCCCCTGCACGCGCTTGCCGCCCAGGATGTTCTCCGACTGCGGGGTGAACCCGAGGTGTCCCACCACGGGGACGCCCGAATCGGTCAGCAGCCGCACGTGGTCGGCAACACGGCGGCCGCCCTCGAACTTGACAGCGTGCGCGCCGCCCGCCTTGAGCATTCGGGTGGCGCTCGCCATCGCCTGCTGCGGGCTCGCCTCGTAGGACCCGAACGGCAGGTCCGCGACCACCATCGCGCGCTTGGCTCCACGAGCAACGGCGCGGACCGCCGGGATCAGTTCGTCGACCGTGACCGGGATGGTGCCGGAGTGGCCGAGCATGTTGTCGCCGTAGGAGTCGCCGACCAGCAGCATGTCGATCCCGGCGGCATCGAAGATCCGCGCCGTGGGTAGGTCGTAGGCGGTCAGCATCGTGAGCTTCTCGCCGTTCTCCTTGGCCGCGCGCAGGTGCTGCACCCGCACCCGCTTGGGCGGCTCGGCACGCACGGCAGGAAGGGCGGATGAACGCTCGGGACCAGGCGCGCCGTCGGGCTCAGACATGACAGCCAGCGTAGTCCGGCCGAGGACCGGCTCGGGTCACGTGCGCGCGAGGTCGGCGTGGGCTGACATGATGGGAGCACCCGTGCGGCACGCCAGCGTGCTCCCGGTGTGTGCGGTATCCCAGAGAGCGGAGCGGTGGCGTGGACAGACAGCAGGAGTACGTCCTCCGGGCGATCGAGGAGCGGGACATCCGGTTCATCCGATTGTGGTTCACCGACGTGCTCGGCGTGCTGAAGTCGGTTGCGATCGCCCCGGCCGAGCTCGAGGGCGCGTTCTCCGAAGGGATCGGCTTCGACGGATCCGCCATCGAGGGCCTCTCGCGCGTGTCGGAGTCGGACATGATCGCGCGCCCCGACCCCTCCACCTTCCAGGTGCTCCCGTGGCGCGGGGGCAAGCTCGGCACCGCGCGCATGTTCTGCGACATCCTCACGCCGGACGGCGAGCCCGCGATGGCCGACCCGCGCAACGTGCTCAAGCGCGCGCTGGCGAAGGCGAGCGAGGCGGGCTTCACGTTCTACACGCACCCGGAGATCGAGTTCTACCTGTTCCAACCGCAGGAGTCCGAAGGTGCGCCGCTGGTGCCGATCGACACCGCGGGCTACTTCGACCACGTGGCTCGCGGCTCCGGGCACGACTTCCGGCGGGCAGCGATCACGCTGCTGGAGTCGATGGGGATCTCGGTGGAGTTCTCCCACCACGAGACCGGCCCTGGCCAGAACGAGATCGACCTGCGGTACGCGGACGCGCTCACCACGGCGGACAACATCATGACCTTCCGCTCGGTCGTGAAGGAGGTCTCGCTCGAGCAGGGCTTCACGGCGACGTTCATGCCGAAGCCGATGGCGGGATCGCCAGGTTCCGGCATGCACACGCACGTGTCCCTCTTCGAGGGTGACGGCAACGCCTTCCACGCCCCCGGTGGCGAGTACCAGCTCTCCGACACCGCCCGCGCCTTCATGGCCGGCCTGCTGCGACACAGCCCGGAGATCACTGCGGTCACCAACCAGTTCGTCAACTCCTACAAGCGGCTCTGGGGCGGCGGTGAGGCCCCGAGCTACATCTGCTGGGGCCACAACAACCGGTCCGCGCTCGTCCGGGTGCCGATGTACAAGCCGGGGAAGTCGCAGAGCGCCCGGGTGGAGTACCGCGGCCTCGACTCCTCGGCCAACCCGTATCTGGCGTACGCGCTGATCCTGCGCGCCGGGCTCAAGGGCATCGAGGAGGGGTACGAGCTTCCCGAGGAGGCCGAGGACAACGTGTGGGAGCTGTCGGACGCCGAGCGCCGCGCTCTGGGCATCGAGCCGCTTCCTGGCTCGCTCGAGCAGGCCGTTCGCGCGATGGAGGCGTCCGAGCTGGTCGCTGACACCCTGGGCGAGAACGTCTTCAACCACTTCCTCGCCAACAAGCGGCAGGAGTGGCGCGACTACCGCGCGCAGGTCACCCCTTACGAGCTCGCCCGTGTGGGCGTGATCTGAGCTCGGGCCGCGTGTGAGCAGCTCCGGGCACCGCACCGGCTCGCTCGATGCTGCACTCGCGCGGGCGGGCTTCTCCGACGTCCCTCGGGCAGCGACGCTGCTGACCACCGGGCTGCTCGGTGACGCGCGCGAGCAGATCCCGCCCGAGCAGCGTGACCTCACCGAGGCCTTCCAGGGCGTCGCGGATCCGGACCTCGCGCTGCTCGGTCTCGCCCGGCTGGGGGATGCCGCCGAGGCCGCCTCGCGTGCGGAGCTGGTCCGTGTCATCGCCGACGGCGGAGCCACCCGCCGCTACCTGCTCGCCCTCTTCGGTGGCTCGGCGGCGCTCGCCGACTGGGTGATCGCCCATCCCGAGCAGATGGACGTGGTGGTGCGTCCGCGCAACGGCGTGGCCGCCGACCCGGGCACGATGCGCACGCTGCTGCTGGAGGCCGTGGGTGCCGACCCGGAGTCGGACATGCCGGTGGCGTCGGAGCCGGCGGCGACCGGGACGCTCGACGCGATGCGCGTGGCCTACCGCCGGATCCTCGTGGCGATCGCCGCCGAGGACCTCACCTCGTCCGATCCGGAGAGCTTTCAGCCCGAGGTCGCGGGAGCGCTCGCCAACCTCGCGGCAGCCGCACTGGAGGCGGCACTGGCGCTGGCGCGTGCCGAGCTGCCCGACGGTGGCCGGGCGGCGCGCCTCGCGGTCCTGGGCATGGGCAAGACCGGCGGCCGGGAGCTCAACTACATCTCCGACGTCGACGTGATCTACGTCGTCGAGCCCGCCGACGGTGCCGACGAGGACGAGGCGCTCCGCGTGGGGACCAAGCTGGCCACGGGGCTGGCGAGGATGTGCTCATCGACCTCGCGCGAGCCCGCGCTGTGGGAGGTCGATCCGAACCTGCGGCCCGAGGGGCGCCACGGGCCGCTGGTGCGCACGTTGAGCTCGCACGTGGCCTACTACGAGCGCTGGGCGAAGACGTGGGAGTTCCAGGCCCTCCTCAAGGCCAGGCACGTGGCCGGTGACCGAGAACTCGCGCAGGAGTACCTGGCTGCGACGCGCCCTATGGTGTGGGACGCCGTCGGGCGCGAGAACTTCGTCGAGGACGCGCAGGCGATGCGCCGCCGGGTCGAGGAGCACGTGCCACCGGCCGAGGTGGACCGGCAGATCAAGCTGGGGCGCGGGGGCCTGCGTGACGTGGAGTTCACCGTGCAGCTGCTGCAGCTGGTGCACGGGCGCGTGGACCCCTCGATCCGGTCGTCGAACACGCTCACGGCGCTGTCGGCCCTGTCGGCAGCCGGGTACGTGGGGCGCGACCACGCCGCCGAGCTCGCGCGCTGCTACCGGTTCCTGCGGCTGCTCGAGCACCGCATCCAGCTCTCACGGATGCGGCGCACCCACTTGATGCCGACGGCGGAGCAGGACCTGCTCGCCCTGTCCCGTTCGGTCGGAGCGGGGATCGACGGCATCGCGGGGCTCCAGGCGCGGTGGCGGGCCACGCGACGCGAGGTCAGGCGGCTGCACGAGGAGTTGTTCTACCGGCCGCTGCTGCCGGCCACGGCGCGGCTGTCCGCCGACGACGTGTCGCTCGCGCCCGAGGCAGCGCTGGCACGGCTCGGCGCGATCGGCTACCGCGACCCGAAGGGCGCGCAGCGCCACATCAGCGCTCTGACCGAGGGACTGTCGCGCCGTGCCTCGATCCAGCGGCAGCTGTTGCCGGTGATGCTGGGATGGTTCGCCGAAGGCCCCGACCCTGACGGCGGGCTGCTCGCGTTCCGCAAGCTGTCGGAGGCGCTCGGCAGCACCCACTGGTACCTCAAGCTGCTGCGCGACTCGTCGGCAGCGGGGGAGCGGCTCGCTCACCTGCTGTCCTCCAGCCAGTACGTGGCCGAAGGGCTGACGCGGTCACCGGAGTCGGTCGCCTGGCTCGACGACGAGCACGAGCTGAAGGCGCGGAGCGCGGATGCCGTGATGAGCGCGATGCGGGCGATGATCGGCCGCAAGGACGAAGCGGATCCCGCCGCGCAGGCGGTGCGGTTCGTGCGACGCCGGGAGCTGACCCGGGGCGCGATCGGTGACGTGCTCTCCGATGTCCCGGTCGAGACGGGGGGCGCGGTCATCAGCCCGGCTGCCGACGTCGCGCTGGCGGGAGCGCTGCGGATCGCGACGATCGAGGCGACCCGATCCGCAGGACTGGACGCGGCGCCGTCGAGGTTCTCGATCATCGCGATGGGGCGTCTCGGCGGCTCGGAGCTCGGCTATGCGAGCGACGCCGACGTCCTGTTCGTGCACGACCCGCAGCCAGGTGTGGCCGGCGAGACGGCGGAGAAGTGGGCGAACGCCGTCGCGCAGCAGCTGCTGTCGCTGCTGGGTAGTGGAGGGACAGAGCCGCCGCTGCCGGTGGACACGCAGCTGCGACCGGAGGGCCGCAACGGACCGATGGTGCGCTCGCTGGCCGCCTACCGTGAGTACTACGAGCGCTGGGCGCTCGGGTGGGAGCGCCAGGCGTTGCTGCGCGCCCGCCCGGTGGCCGGGGACGAGGAGCTCAGCGAGCGATTCGTGGAGCTGATCGACCCGCTGCGCTACCCGATCGACGGGTTGCCGGCCGGCGAGGTCCGGGAGTTGCGGCGCATCAAAGCACGCGTGGAGTCGGAGCGACTCCCGCGCGGTGTCCCGCCCACGCACCACCTCAAGCTCGGTCGTGGCGGTCTCGCCGATGTGGAGTGGACCGCACAGCTGCTGCAGCTCCAGCACGCCGGGCGCACGCCCGAGCTGCGCACCACGTCCACGCTCGGCGCGCTCACTGCTGCCCGGTCCGCGGGGCTGCTCAGTCCGGTTGACACGGTGCGGCTGAGTGCGGCGTGGTCGCTCGCGACCCGGCTGCGCAACGCGATCGTGCTGTGGAGCGGTCGCACCACCGGCAACAAGGTCGATGTGCTGCCGAGCGAGCGTGACACGCTGGCCGGCGTGTCGCGGCTGATGGGCTACCGCCCGGGCCACTCGGCCGACCTCGAGCAGGACTGGCTCCGCGCGGCGCGGCGCGCGAGAGCGGTCGTGGAGAGGGTGTTCTTCGCATGAGCGCACCGACGTCGGACGTCAGCATCGGGATCGAGCTCACCGAGCCACCGGCCTGAACCCGTGCTGGTGGCTCGCCGCCGGCGAGTGCATCGGCGCGATCTTCGACATCGTCGAGGACTGACGCCGCGGACGCGCTCAGGCTCGCCGTCGCGCCAGCAGGGTCGCGTCGGCGATGTCGACCTGCGTGCCGTCTCGCACCACGCTGCGCGGGCGCTCCTCGACGACGAGTGCCTCGAACGAGTCGGGGAGCGCGGCCACGAGGTCTGGGGCGGCGAACATGGCGTTGCGGTGGCTCTCGCTCAGCTGGGTGAACACCGCCGACGGCGCGTGCCCGACCACCAGCAGATGCCCTCCCGGCGTGACCGCCTCGGTGAGGCGGGAGACCACGGCCGACATCCCGCCGTCGGGCGGGTGCAGGTAATGGGTGGTGACCAGATCGAACTCACGGCCCTGTGCGGCGAAGGTGCGGGCGTCCACCTGCCACCAGTCCACACGGTCGGAGACGCCGGCGTCGGCTGCGTGCCGCGCCGCGCGTGCGAGGCCCTTGGCCGAGAAGTCGGCACCAGTGACCTGCCAGCCCTGCTGCGCCAGCCAGATCACGTCGCCGCCCTCACCGCACCCGACGTCGAGCGCGGTTCCGGGGGAGAGGGTCGAGGCGATCGCGACCAGTTGCGGGTTCGCCTTCCCGCTCCAGACGGTCTCGTCGCCTGAGTAGCGCTCGTCCCAGCTGTCGGGCTCGAACATCTCTGCTGCGTGCGTGCCCGGCTGCGCGTGGGCGTGATCGTGGCTCATGCCGTCATCCTCCATGGAGCGCGGCCCGACGGCAACTCCGCTTGCCGGTATGGCAAGCAGGTTCCTCCCGTCGTCGAGCTCGGTGCTGTTCAACGGCCGGTGACCGCCCGATCGAGCCTGCTACTGTCGAGAGCAGCGTCGAGACGAACGAGCCCCCCGAGGTCTGAGTCCTAGCGATGAGATCGAGCACCAGCAGCATCGGACTACCTAGATGAAGGTTGCTAGGTACGCCGCGACGCTGCTGTCATGCGGGGCGCTGATACTCGCCGGCCTCGTGCCGTCGTCGGCTGCGGAGATCCCGGACGAACCGGAATGGGCCGCCGCCGCCGATGAGGACGCACCGGACGTCTCCCCGGTCATCACGGTCTCTGCAGACGCGTTCTGGCAGTTCACCCCGGCTCAGGTCTGGTCGCAGGGCCCGAAGCCGACCGCCGTCGAGGAGACCTGGACTCACCCGCTCCCCAACGCCCGCCTGCTGTCTCAGTTCGGGAACAGGGGCATCATCCCCGGAGTGACGTCGACCGCGTTCCATAACGGGATCGACCTCGCCGCACCTCTGGGGTCGCAGATTCTCGCCGCCGGATCAGGTGTGGTCAGCTATGCCGGCCACGGCAACAAGGTCCTCGGGTTGTCTGGGTGGGTCGTCGTCATCGAGCACCTCGACGGAACCAGCACCGCCTACAACCACATGAGTGAGTCGGGCGTGCTCGTGAACGTCGGAGATGAGGTCATCACCGGCGACGTGATCGCGCTCGTCGGCAGCGAAGGCAGGTCGACTGGCCCGCACCTCCACTTCTCGACGTGGGTCGATGGTGAAGCGGTCAATCCGGTCAACTATCTCCAGGAGCGTGGAGTCTCCGTGCCTGGCGGTCGCGCGTCGCCCGACGACGAGTCGACGCGTGGGAATCCCAACGATCCCCATCTGTGGGATTGGACAGGTGCCGAGCAGGGTGACGGACCTTCCATCGAAGAGCCCTACGGCGAGCCCGAGCCTGACCCTGTCGAGCAGACTCCGCCCACTCCTGAACCTCCAGTGGAACCGACCCCCGCCGACGAGTCGACGCCCGACCCCACTGACGAGCCTTCCGATCCAGATCCGACCGAGGACCCGACGACGGACCCGACGGACGACCCGACTGAGACTCCCGAGCCAACCCCCACCGACGAACCGACCGACACCCCGACCACTCCGGGGCCGCCTTCCGATCCGGAGCCGACGCCGACGACGGTCACGGATCCGCCGACCCCCTAACCCCAGCTGATGAGCCCGGACGAGCTCCGTACGCAGACATGTGTGGTCGTGACCCGCGGTAGGAGAACCGGAACCGAGCACGTGGCAACCGTGTGGTTCGTGGTCACCGACGGTCGGTTCTACGCCCCGTCACGCCACGGCCTCCAGAGTGACTGGTTGCAGAACGCGCTCCACACCCGATCGCTGGAGGTGAGGTCGGCACGGGGCTCGTGGCAGGGTGCCGCCGCACTGGCCGATCCCGACGAGATCCCGGCGGTCCTCGATGCCTTCTCCGAGAAGTACCGGAAGTACCCGAGCGTGGTCACTGCATGGCGGGCCGAGCCACCGGTCTTCGTGCGGGCGGACCTGGCATAGCACAAGGGCCCCTGACTCAGCGTTCTTGCTGGTCAGAGGCCCAGGTGCACTCCTCACACGTCGTGCCGTCTGTCGACGTGTTTGCGGGGCTCGCGGTGGCCGTCCGCTGGCGCGTCCGGCCACCACTCACTCCTCACACGTCGAAGTAGAGCTCGAACTCGTGCGGGTGCGGCCGCAGACGCAGCGCGTCGACCTCATTGGTCCGCTTGTAGTCGATCCAGGTCTCGATCAGGTCAGGCGTGAACACGTCACCCTCGGTGAGGTAGTCGTGGTCGGCCTCGAGCGCGTCGAGCACGCCGGTCAGGCTGTCCGGCACCTGCGCGATCTGCGCGTGCTCCTCGGGCGGCAACTCGTACAGGTCCTTGTCGACCGGCTCCGGCGGCTCGATCCGGTTCTTGATGCCGTCGATGCCGGCCATCAACATCGCCGAGAACGCGAGGTAGGGGTTCGAGCTCGGGTCCGGCACGCGGAACTCGATGCGCTTCGCCTTGGGCGAGGCACCCGTGATCGGGATGCGGATGCACGCCGAACGGTTGCGGGCGGAGTACACCAGGTTGACCGGTGCCTCGAAGCCCGGCACCAGCCGGTGGTAGGAGTTCGCCGAGGGGTTCGTGAACGCCAGCAGCGACGGAGCGTGCTTGAGCAGGCCACCGATGTACCAGCGCGCCATGTCGGACAGGCCGCCGTAGCCCTTCTCGTCGTAGAACAGCGGCTCACCGTTCTTCCACAGCGACTGGTGGCTGTGCATACCCGAACCGTTGTCACCGAACAGCGGCTTCGGCATGAACGTCGCCGCCTTGCCCGCGTTGAACGCCACGTTCTTGATGACGTACTTGAACTTCATCAGGTCATCGGCCGAGGCACGCAGGCTGTTGAACCGGTAGTTGATCTCCTGCTGGCCGGCGGTGCCCACCTCGTGGTGCGCACGCTCGACCTCGAGGCCGATCGCGGCGAGGGTCTTGCACATCTCGTCACGCAGGTCGGCGAAGCGATCGCTGGGGGACAGCGGGAAGTAGCCACCCTTGAAGCGGGTCTTGTAGCCGAGGTTGCCACCCTCCTCCTCGCGGCCGGTGTTCCAGGCCGCCTCCACGGAGTCGATGTGGTAAAAGCTCGACTGCGCGCTGGTGGAGAAACGGACGTCGTCGAAGAGGTAGAACTCGGCCTCGGCGCCGAAGTAGACCGTGTCAGCGATCCCGGTCGAGGCAAGGTAGGCCTCGGCCTTCGCTGCGATCGTGCGCGGGTCGCGGGAGTACGGCTCGTCCGTGAACGGGTCGACGATCGAGAAGTACACCACCAGCGTCTTCGCTGCGCGGAACGGGTCGATGAAGGCGGTCGTCACGTCCGGGATCAGCTTCATGTCCGACTCGTGGATCGCCTGGAAGCCCCGGATCGAGGAACCGTCGAACATCAGCCCCTCGGAGAACGCGTCGTCGTTGAACGCCTCGACGGGGATGTTGAAGTGCTGCTGTACACCGGGTAGGTCGATGAACCGGACATCGACGAACTCCACGCCCTCGTTCCTGGTGAAGGCGATGGCCTCCTCGGCATTGCTGAACATCCGCATCTCCTGTACTCGTGGGACCCCGTCTGGAACACGCCCACGCTAGGGGCACGCCGTTTCCCGGGCGTCTCGCATATGTGTCGTCCGTGTTACACGGCAGGGACATGCCTCACCGTAGGGTGACCTGTGTGAACGATGAGACGTCAGTCCCACCCACTGGTCATCCCACCAGCCTATGGGGTCGGCGCTTCCTCGGGCTGCTGCTCGACTGGCTGGTCGCCACGGCGATCAGCGCCGGGTTCTTCCGGTTCGACCCGATCGCCACGCTCATTGTCTTCGTGGTGCAGGTCGTGCTGCTGACGGCGACGCTCGGCTCGTCCTTCGGGCAGCGCGTCACGGGCATGGGGGTACGCCGCCTCGACGGGCGGCTGCCGAGCATCGGGCAGTCGCTCGTGCGCACCCTGGCGCTATGCCTGATCATCCCGGTCGGCGTGACGTCACGCGGAGATCAGCGAGGCATGCACGACATCTGGGCCGGAACCCAGCTGGTCCGGCTCGGCACGTAGGTCAGCGGCCGCGCGCAGCCTTGCGGTCGGGCCGAGCCTTCATCGGGTCGATCCCCTTGGGCACCGGGAGCCGGTTCATGTGGTGCAGCGCCCGCAGCCGCTTCGACACCTCGGGCACCACACCCGACGCGAGCGACTTCTTCTGCTTACGCACAGCCTTGGCGAGCTGCGGCAGCGGCACCTGGCCCTCACCGCGCCCCTCCTGGATGAGGATCACCGGCACGTTGGGGACCACGCGCGCGACCTTCTTCTTCTCGCTCTCGAGCAGCTTGCCCACCCGGTGCGCCGGCCCCTCACTCACCAGCACCACACCCGGGCGCCCGACCGCACGGAACACCATGTCCTGGTGGCGCGGGTCCACGGCGACCGGCTCCTCCTCGATGTTCCAGCCACGCTTGATCGTTCCGAGCGCCGCCGAGACAGCGCCCGGCTGACCCTCGATGCGCTTGTACGCAAAGAACTCCGCGCGCCGGCCGAGCAGGATCATCCCGCCCATCAGGCCGAACGCCAGCCCCATGAACGCGGTGATCCCCCACGGGTAGCTGATGAGGATGCCCACGAGTGCACCCAGCGCCGCCGCCCCGATGATGATGAGCAGCAGCAGCCATGTGATCGATGGCTGCTCCTTGCGCACCATGGTGTAGATCTCCCACACCTGGTGATACCAGCGGCGCTTCTTCTCCTTGGGCGGCTTCGCCGCCTTCGCACCGCCGTCAGCGGCCTCTGAGGTCTTCCTAGCCATGATGGGCCTAGCCTACCGGCGTGACCGGGCGGGTTCGGCTCGCCTACGATCGTGCGGTGGTCAGCCGGGCTCGGGGTGCGCGTCGGGCTTTCGGTGTCATCGTTCTCGTGATCGGCGTCCTGCTGGCCGGTCGGGTGGCGTGGGTCGCCGGCGCGGCGGCCCCGGGAGAGCGCACCGTCTCCGCTCAGGTCGCCTTCCTCACGTCCTCGCTCGACGGCGGAGCCGGCCCCCGGATGCAGGCTCTGTTCCCGGAGGGTGAATTCTTCCTGCACGTGCTCACGGGACTCGCGGCGGCCTCAGAGGACTCGGGGCTCGCACGCGAGCAGCTCGCTGCGGCGATGGCGCCCGGAGTTGCCGATCGGTTCGGAAGCGGGCTGACGCCCGAGCACGGCACCTTCCACGCAGGCTGGACCCTGCTGCTCGCCGTGACCATTGCCGAGTTGACGGACGCGCCCACCGATCGCAACGCCGTCGCCGACCGCGTCCCCGCACTGCTGGACGCGCTGGTCGAGAGCCCCACCGGCGTGCCTGCGTCCTACCCCGGCGGGTACTGGCCGTGCGACGCGGTGGTGGCCGGCGCTGCCGTGGCTCGTGCGGCTGCACTCCTCCAGAACTCGACGTGGCTCGAGGATCTCGCCGGATGGCGCGACCGGCTCGAGGGTCTGCTCGATCCCACGCACGGGCTGCTGCCGCACCGCATCGACGCTGCCGGGTCAGTGCTCGATCCGCCCCGCGGCTCGTCACAGTCAATCATCCAGACGTTCTGGCCCGACCTGACGTCCGCGCTCGACGGCGCCCCGGACCGGGGTTCCTGGCTCGCGTTCCGCGAGGCGTTCGTTGTGCGGGTCGCCGGCCTGGTCGGGGTGCGCGAGCACCCGGTCGGCACCGAGGGCGGCGGCGACGTGGACTCGGGGCCGCTGCTCGCCGGCGTCAGCCTGAGCGCCAGCGCGGTGACGCTCGCGGCGGCGCGCGCCAACGGTGACGCCGCGTTGGCCGCCGACCTCGATCGGGAGGCCGAGCTGTTCGGTCTGCCGCTGCAGCTCGCGGGGGAGCGGCGCTACGGCTTCGGCGCGGTGCCGGTGGGGGACGGATTCCTCGCGTGGTCACGCTCCGTTCCTGCCGGCGCCATGGACGTGCCGCCGGGGCCACGGGTGCTGTGGGTCGGGCTGATGCTGCCGGGGTTCCTGCTCGCCGCCTGCGGCGGGCTGCTGCTCAGGCCCCGCCCACGTTCTTGAGTGCTTCGCGCCGCGACAACGGGCTCAGCTCGTGCGCGGCGACGAACCGACGCACCCAGTCGGCGTCGTGCCAGGCCAGGTCCCTGAGCGCCCACCCGATGGCTTTACGGACGAAGAACTCGGTGTCGTGGACGTTGGCGAGCACGACGTCGGTCAGCAGGTCTCGGTCGGTCTGCTCCTTGAACCCGAGCTGGGCGATGATGGCGGTCCGGCGCATCCACTGGTCGCCGTCGCGGGCCCACCGCCGGATCGCCGGCGCGATCTCCTCCGGATGGGCCCGCAGCGCCGCCCCCACCCGGGGTGCGACCTCGTCCACGTGATCCCACCATGCGCCGCTGCGGATCATCTCCTCGTGAACGTCGAGCATGTCGGGTCGAGCTCGCAGCGGTGGCAGGCCGGTCACTCCGGTGGCGGCGTAACGCTCCTCCCGGAACCGTGCGTCCCGCCACAGGTGCAGCGCCGCGGCGCGCAGCGTCTGCACATCCTGGAGGCCGCGCGTCTGGCGCTTGACGAGCGCCCGCACGGCCGGGACACGCACCCCCAGGAACGGCATCGACGACTTCATGTACGCCTGCTGCCCGGGTGCGATCGTGGGATCGGCGAGCGCGCGCAGCTCGCTGCGGATGCGGTCGACCAGCGTGGTCACGTGACTACGGTACCTGGCCCTGTGGATAACTTCTGCGGGCCGAGGGCGAGCCGGTGTTGGCTGGGGTCATGAGCATGCCGGCGACACTGCGAGGGGTCCCGCTGACCGGTCTCCGACTTGGAGCACCCCTGGGATCGGGGTCAGGGGGAGTGGCGTGGGCTGCCACCCTCGACGGCGGGCAGCAGGTCGCGGTGCGCGTGCTCCCCGATGTCGACTCGCGCGCGCACACCGTCCGAGAACGTCGCCTGGAGGCGCTCCGAGCGATCGAGCATCCGGGCCTGGCGCGCGTTCGCACGATGCCTGGGCACGTCGACGACCGTCTCGTGGTCACCGATCTCGTCCCCGGGCCGACGCTCGGCACGGTCCGCACGAGTCGTATGGGCCTGCCGGCGAGCGAGTCGCTTGCGCTGGCGCGCGACCTCGCCTCGGCTCTCGCCACGCTCCACGGCCGTGGTCTCGTGCACGGCGATGTCGCCCCGAGCAATGTGGTGCTCACCGATCGAGGGGACGACGGCGGCGCTCACCCCGTGCTCGTCGACCTCCTTGCCGATCTGGCCGGTGAGGCCGGCACCGCCGGCTACGTCGCGCCCGAGGTTCGGTCCGGGCGTGCTGCGACGCCGGCCGCCGACGTGTGGTCACTGGCCACGCTGTGCGTGTGGTGCACTCGGGTAGGCGACCGAGGTCAGGTCGCGCGCGTGCTCGGCACCGCCACGGCCGAGGATCCGCACGCGAGGCCGCCTGCCGAGGAACTGGCCGCCCGGCTCGGCAGGATGGCGACCACGCCGGTGCACGTGCCACCACCCTCGGTACTGGCTGGGGCGGCGCTCCGCGCGCAGGCCCAGCAGACCCCCACCGTGCTTCGCCCCACCCGGCGGCGACGTGCTCGCCACCGCCGCGTGACCCCGGTCCGCCGCGCGGCGGTGGCGGTGCTCGTGGCCGCCGCAGTGGCGGTGCCCATCTGGGCGCTCTGGCCCGACGCCCCCGGTGAGACGAGCGCAGAAGGGCGCTCCGCCGTCGTCGGCTCGCCGACCTCGCTCGTGGACGTGGTGACGGACCTGGTCCACGCACGCGACGACGCCCTCGTGGCCGGCGACGCCGAGGGGCTCGCCGCCGTGACCGCACCGGGCTCGCCCGCGCGCACCGATGACCTGGCGCTGCTCGAGTCGCTGCAGGACACCAAGCTCGCCGGGCTCCGTACCGAGGTCTCCGACGCCCGGGTGGTGCTGGCCGAGCAGCATGCCGCTCAGGTGCAGGCCGTGCTCAGCCAGGGCGCGCACGAACGCACCTCGGCCGGCGGCACCACCGAGGTGGCGGCGCAAGAGCCGAGGTGCGTGGTGCTCGAGCTGCTGCTCGACGGCGCGGGGTGGACCGTCGAGCAGGTCAGCCCGTGCGAGCAGTGACTACAGACCCAGCGAAGCCTCGAACTCGCCCGCCTCGAGGCGGTTCTTGACCGCGGTGAGGAACCGGGCGGCGTCGGCACCGTCGATCAGGCGGTGGTCGTAGGACAGCGCCAGGTACATCATCGAGCGAACCGCGATGACCTCGGCACCGTCGGCATCGGTGACCACCACGGGGCGCTTGACGATCGTGCCGGTGCCCAGCATGGCGACCTGCGGCTGCAGCAGGATCGGGGTGTCGAACAGCGCGCCGCCGGAACCGGTGTTGGTGATCGTGAAGGTGCCGCCGGTCAGCTCGTCCGGAGTCGCCTTGTTGGCCCGGGTGCGAGCGGCGAGATCCGAGATCTTGCGGGCGATGCCACCCAGGTTGAGGTCACCGGCGTCCTTGATGACCGGCACCACCAGGCCGCGCTCGGTGTCGACCGCGATGCCGACGTTCTCCGAGCCGTGGTAGACGATCTCGTCACCATCGATGCTCGCGTTGATCTTCGGGTACGCCTTGAGCGCCTCAGCCGCGGCCAACGTGATGAACGGCAGGAACGTGAGCTTCGCGCCCTCGCGGTTGGCGAAGTCATCCTTGGCGCGTGCCCGCAGGCGCGCGACCTTCGTCATGTCGACCTCGAGCACGGTGGTGAGCTGCGCCGAGACCTGCAGCGACTCGACCATCCGCGACGCCACGATCTTGCGCAGGCGGGACATCTTCTCGCGGGTTCCGCGCAGCGGCGAGACCGGGAGCTCGGCGCTCGGAGCTGCGGCCGCAGCCGGCTTCGGAGCCTGCTGCGCAGCGGCAGCCTCCTCCTTGGCCTTGGCGGCTGCCTCAGCGGCGTCGAGCACGTCCTGCTTGCGGATGCGCCCACCCACGCCTGAGCCGGTGAGGCCCGCGAGGTCCACGCCCTTGTCCGCGGCGAGCTTGCGGACCAACGGCGTCACGTAGCTGCCGCTGGCGTCCAGGGACTCACTCGCCTCCTGGGTCTCGCCCGAGTCGGTCCTCTCCGCGGGCTGCGTGGGCTCGGGCTCCGGCTTGGTCTCAGGCTGCGGCTCCGGCTTGGCCTCAGGCTCGGGCTCGGGCTGCGTCTCCTGCTCGGGCTCGGGCTCGGGCTCGGGTGCGGGCTGCTCCTGCGGCTCTGGCGCAGCACCCGAGTCGGAACCGACGAATGCGAGGTTCGCCCCGACCTCGACGGTCTCGTCCTCCTGTGCCACGATCTCCAGCAGCGTGCCCGCCACGGGGGAGGGGATCTCGGTGTCGACCTTGTCGGTGGAGATCTCGAGCAGCGGCTCGTCGACCGCGACCTCGTCGCCGACCGACTTCAGCCACTGGGTCACGGTGCCCTCGGTGACGCTCTCGCCGAGCGCGGGCAGGGTGACGGCGGTGCGGTCGCCCCCGCCGGACGGCGCCGGCGCAGCCTCGGAAGGCGCGGACTGCGGCTCCGGCTGCTGCGCAGGCTCGTCCTCGGCAGCAAGTTCCTGGGCCTGCTCCGCCGGGGTGTCGGCGACGCCGGTCTCGGGCACGGCCGGCGCCGACTCCTCGGCCGGCTCGTCAGCTGCTGCCTCAGCGCCCTGGTCGCCGCCCTCGGAATCGGACGCGCCGCTGCCGTCGCCGATCACGGCGAGGTCGGTGCCGACCTCGACGGTCTCGTCCTCGTCGACGAGGATCTTCTCGAGCGTGCCGGCGATCGGAGAGGGGATCTCGGTGTCGACCTTGTCGGTGGAGACCTCGAGCAGCGGCTCGTCGACCGCGACCTCATCGCCCACGGACTTGAGCCACCGGGTCACGGTGCCCTCGGTGACGCTCTCGCCGAGCGCGGGCATCTGGACGTTCTGTGACATGGAGGTTCTCCTTCGTGGTGCCGGTCAGGCGTGGGAGTGTAGGGGCTTTCCGGCCAAGGCCAGGGCGGCCTCGCCGAGCGACTCGTTCTGAGTGGGGTGGGCGTGGATCAGGGTGGCGACATCCTCGGGGAACGCCTCCCAGCTGACGATCAGCTGGCCCTCGCCGATCTGCTCGCCCATCCGGGCGCCGAGCATGTGGACGCCGACGATCGGACCATCCTTGGCGCGGACAAGCTTGACGAAGCCGGCGGTGCCGAGGATCTGGCTCTTGCCGTTGCCGCCGAGGTTGTACTCGAGCGTCTCGACCTCGCCGTGGACCTCGCGGGCCTGCGCCTCGGTGAGGCCGACCGAGGCGACCTCGGGCTCGCAGTACGTGACGCGGGGCACCGTGGAGTCGACCACGGGCGCGGGTGCGAGCCCGGCGATCTGCTCGGCCACGAAGATCCCATGGGCGAAGCCTCGGTGCGCGAGCTGCAGCCCGGGCGTGATGTCACCGACCGCGTAGATCTCACCGACATCGGTACGCAGCCGTTCATCGACCACGACGAAACCACGATCGAGGACCAGGCCCTGCTCCTCGTACCCGAGCTCCGCCGTCGCCGGGCCACGCCCGACGGCGACGAGCAGCACCTCGGCCTCGATCTGCTTGCCGCCCTCGAGGGTGACGACCACGCCGCCCTCGTCCTGCGTGACGCTCTCGAACTTCGTGCCGAGCTCGTAGCCGATGCCGCGCTTACGGAACGCGCGCTCCAGACCCTTGCTCAACGCCTCGTCCTCGTGGGGGACCAGGTGTGGCAGCGCCTCGACGATCGTCACGTCGGCGCCGAGTGAGCGCCACGCACTCGCGAACTCCACCCCGATGACCCCGCCACCGAGCACCACGGCGTTCGAGGGCACCCAGTCCATCGCGAGGGCCTGGTCGGAGGTGATGACGCGGCCACCGATGTCGAGGCCGGGCAGGGAGCGGGCGTAGGAACCGGTGGCGAGGACGATGTGCTTGCCGGTGACGCGACGGTCGCCGACCTCCACGGTGTCGGGTGCGACCAGACGCCCCCAGCCGTTGATCACTTCGATGTTCCGGGAGGAGACCAGACCGGTGAGGCCGCGGTACAGCCGTGAGACTACGCCGTCCTTGTAGGAGTTGATCTTGGCGATGTCGACGCCCTCGAGCGTCGCGTTGATACCGAACGCGGCGCTGTCTCGCACCGAGTCAGCCACCTCGGCAGCGTGCAGCAGCGCCTTCGTGGGGATGCAGCCACGGTGCAGGCAGGTACCGCCAACCTTGTCTGCCTCGATCAGCGCCACGGACATGCCCAGCTCGGCCGCCCGCAGTGCCGCGGCATAGCCGCCGCTGCCGGCTCCCAGGACGACGACGTCGTGGTCCTGCTCGGTCACCTGCGCTCCTCCGGATCGGCTCCGCACCATCTTGTCACCCAGCGGCGCCTCTGCGGCCACGGAACGCCACCGGATCGCCCGGATGTGGCGCGGCTCACGCTCGCTCGCGGACTCATCGGCCGTTCGCGGCCGCGCCCTCGAGCAGCTGGAGCAGCGTCCGCACACCGACCCCGGTGCCGCCCTTGGGCACGTAGTGCCGCGGGCCGCCCTCGTTGAACGACGGGCCGGCGATGTCGAGGTGCGCCCACGGCTTGCCGTCGGTGAACTCCTGGAGGAACAGCCCGGCCACGAGCATGCCCCCGAACCTGTCGCCGATGTTGGCGATGTCGGCGACCGGGGTCTTCATCGAGGGGCGCAGCTCCTCCGGCAGCGGCATCGGCCAGAACTGCTCACCGGAGGCCTCAGCGGCCGCGACGACCTCCGCACGGACGTCGTCGGTACCCATCACCGCACTGACCTGGTTGCCGAGTGCCACCATCTGCGCTCCTGTGAGCGTCGCGATATCGATGAGCGCGTCGGGGTTCTCCTCGCCGGCTGCCACGAGTGCGTCCGCCAGCACCAGCCGACCCTCGGCGTCGGTGTTGAGCACCTCGACCGTGCGCCCGCCGCGGATCGTGATCACGTCAGAAGGCCGCTGCGCCGTCGCCGAGGGCATGTTCTCGGCGAGCGCCAGCCAGCCGGTCACGCGCACGCCGACCCCGAGCCGCGCGGCGGCCAGGACCGTGTGCAGCACGGCCGCGGCACCGGCCATGTCGCTCTTCATCGTCTCCATCGACTTCGCAGGCTTGATCGACAGGCCACCCGAGTCGAACGTGATGCCCTTGCCGACCAGTGCGTAATGCGCGCTCGCCTTGCGTGGCTTCCACTCGAGCTTCACCAGTCGCGGCCCACGCACCGACCCCTGGCCCACCCCGGTCAGGCCGCCGTAGCCACCGCTCCGCAACGCCTCGTCGTCGAGCACGCTCACGCTGATCTTGGTGCCCTTGGCGAGCTCCTTGGCCTTGTCGGCGAACGTCGCGGGGTAGAGGTCGTTGGGGGCGGTGTTGACGAGGTCGCGCACCCCGTGCACGGCCGTCGCGACAACGGCGGCTCGCTCGACCGCTGCCCGCGTCGCGCTGTCCTTGGCATCCGCGGCACGGACCTCGACATGGGCCACAGGCGTCGCCGAACCGCTATAGCCGGAGAAGGCGTACGCACCCAGCAGGGCGCCCTCCGCGACCGCTGCGGCCTCGTGTGCCGAGGTGATCGGCAGCGCGAGAGTCACGGTCTCGGTGCCGGAGAGCTGCCGCGTGGCCGAACCGGCGGCACGCCGGAGCACCTCGCCGGTGAGCGCTGCGTCGCCGCTGACGCCCGTGCCGGTCAGCACCAGCAGCGGGACCGCGAGCCCGGTCGGCGCGGGTACCTTGACGACCTCGTCGAGGGCGCCCGTCACACCCACCACGGCGGCGGCGCTCTCCACGGCGGCGCGCGCGGCCTCGGGCAGGTCGGCGATCCCGAGCACACTCGGTGCGTCACCGCTGGTGGTCGCGAGCACCAGAGCATCGCTACGGATCTTGGTCAGGGGAGTGCTGATGAGCTCGACGTTCGTCACCCGAACCACCCTACTGACGATCGGGACAGCTCGAACCCTCGCCCGCGCAACCCGGCCACGAGATGCCCTAACCTTGGTCGCCGTGACGCGTGAGATCCGGGCCCGATAGGTGGACGTGGTCACGGGCGGCGCGTACGCCGCGATCGCTGCCAGCGGACTGCTCGCCGTGTGGGCGGGCATCTGGGCGCTGCGCGACCGAGCAGTGGTCCTCAAGCAGCTGATCGCCGGCGGGGTGGTGGTGGCGCTGCTGCTGGTGCAGGTGGTGGCAGCGATCATCGCTCTCGCCGGTGGTCACGTCCTCGCCGAGCCCGCCGTGTTCTGGGGTTATCTCGTGGTCGCGATCCTGCTGTTGCCGGCCGCCGCCGTCGTGGCGCTCGCCGAGCGGACCCGGTGGAGCTCGGTGGCGCTGCTGGTGATCGCCCTCGCACTGGTGGTGATGGAGCTTCGCATCATCCAGCTCTGGTCGACGGGACAAGGTGCGACATGACCGAGGAACTTCCCGCCAGCACGGACACGCGCAGACCTGCCTTCGGGGCGGGCCGGGTGCTCATCGTCGTGTACGGCATCTTCGCGGTCGCCGCCACGGCCCGCGCCGGATACCAGCTGATCTCCCAGGCGAGCGAGGCGCCACTGGCCTACGGGCTCTCGGCGTTCTCCGCCGTGGTCTACGTGGTCGCAACCGTGGCGCTCGCGCACAACGGCCGCCGCCTGCGTGTGGTCGCGTGGGTCACCGTGGGCATCGAGCTGCTGGGGGTGATCGTGGTCGGCATCCTGTCCGTGACGCACCCGGAGCTGTTCGCTCGCGACTCCGTCTGGTCGGGCTTCGGCGGCGGCTACGGCTACGTCCCGCTGGTGCTGCCGTTCCTCGGCATCGCCTGGCTCTGGTGGTCCAGCCCGCGCCGGCTCTCGCGTGTGAGGGGATGACCCGTGCTCTACCGCCTGCTTTTCCGCCGCGTGCTCACGCACGTGGATCCGGAGACCGCGCATCACCTCGCCGGCCGGCTGATCCGGCTGGCCGGCGCCGTCCCGCCGCTGCGTGCCGCCGTCACGGCGAGCTTCGGTCGGATGCCCGACGGCGTGACTCACCGGGTGTTCGGCCGTGACCTCCCGGGGCGGCTGGGTCTGGCCGCAGGCTTCGACAAGGACGCCACGATGGCGCTCGGCCTGCGCGCGGTTGGATTCGCGTTCGTGGAGCTGGGCACCGTCACAGCGCACGCCCAACCGGGCAACCCCCGGCCTCGGCTCTCGCGTGTGCTCCCCGAGCGCGCCTTCGTCAACCGGATGGGTTTCAACAACCACGGTGCGGCGGCCGCGGCGCGGCGGCTGGCTCGGCTGCGTCGCACGGCTGCCGGCAAGCGGCTGGTGGTCGGGGCGAACATCGGCAAGTCGAAGGTCACGGCACCCGAGAGGGCCGTGGCTGATTACGTCACCAGCGCACGCGCCGTGGCGCCGCACGTCGACTATCTCGTGGTCAACGTGTCCTCGCCGAACACGCCAGGGCTGCGCGACCTGCAGGCAACCGAGTCGCTCCGGCCGATCCTCGCTGCGGTGCGGGAACAAGCCGCCTACGCGGCGGGCCGCGACGTGCCTGTGCTGGTCAAGATCGCTCCCGATCTCGCCGATGGTGACGTCGAGGCGGTCGCTCGTCTCGCCGTCGAGCTCGGCCTGGCCGGCGTGGTGGCGACCAACACGACGATCGCGCACGAGCACGGCCCCGGCGGCCTGAGCGGGGCGCCGCTGCTCCCGCGCGCGCTCGAGGTGGTTCGCCGCGTTCGCGACGTGCTCGGGCCGGACCCGGTGGTGATCGGCGTCGGCGGCATCGGCCGCGCCGCCGACGCCCAGGCGATGCTCGACGCCGGCGCCACCCTCGTGCAGGCCTACACCGCGTTCGTGTACGAGGGCCCTACCTGGCCGGGCAACCTCAATCGCACCCTCCGCTGACCGCCCCCCGATTTCACTGACGAAACGTCACGACCCCGACTTCA
>NZ_JBMDXJ010000452.1:0-15457 GCF_048594945.1 Pseudactinotalea sp.
GCGATCCTGTCGGCGTCGATGAGCACGGCGCCGAGCTCGACCAGGAGCGCGGCGACGGTCGACTTCCCGGAAGCGATCCCGCCCGTCAGGCCGACCTGCAACATGGTCGTCACTCTAGAGCGCGCCCGGCGCCTCGCGTGCGAAGGATCTCACGCGGCGTCGACCACAGCACGCGCGGCCTCGCGAGCCTCGACCGGGTCGGTGGCAGCCAACGCTGCACGGGCCGCTTCCTGGCAGCCGGCAAGACTGACGCCGGCCAGCCGCGCCCCTACTGCGGGCAGCGCAGCAGCCGCCGCCGAGAGCGAAGTCACTCCGAGGCCCACCAGAACGGCGGCGAGCAACGGGTCGGCAGCAGCCTCGCCACACACGCCGACTGGCTTTCCCGCACGGACACCGGCCTCAGCGGTCATCTTGACGAGCGCCAGCACAGCCGGCTGCCACGGATCGCTCAGTACCGCGAGCGAGGGTGAGAGTCGGTCGGCCGCCATCGTGTACTGCGTGAGGTCGTTGGTGCCGAGCGAGACGAAGTCGACCACCTCGAGCAGCGCGTCCGCGAGCAGGGCCGCCGCGGGGACCTCGATCATCACGCCGGGCACCAGCCCACGCTCGCGGACACGCTCGGCGAAGAAGGACGCCTCGGCCACGGTTGCGACCATCGGCGCCATCACCCACACGTTGCTGCCGGAGTGCTCGGCGGCCGCCGCGATCGCATCGAGCTGCCGGTCGAGGATCCCGGGGTCGTCCAGCGCGATCCGCAGCCCGCGGACACCCAGCGCCGGATTGGCCTCCTCGGGAAGCCCTGCGTACACCAGTGGCTTGTCCGAGCCGGCGTCGAGGGTACGGACTACGACCTTGGCATCCGCGAACGGCTCCATCACCTGGCCATAGATCGCCGCCTGCTGCTTGACGCTCGGCTCCGAGGACGCCGAGAGGAAACCCAGCTCGGTCCGGAACAACCCCACTCCTTGCGCCACTCCGGCAGCCGCCTCGCGCGCTGCTGCGCCATCGGCCACGTTGGCGAGCAACTCGACGGCATGACCGTCGGCGGTCTGCCCGGTCCCCCGCCATCGGGCCGCCTCGGCCGCGCGCTCGCCGGCAGCACCGACCTGCTGCTGGGCATCCGCGTCGTCCGGGTTCGCCACCAACGTGCCGGTCTCGCCGTCCACGAGCACAGGAGTCCCGGCCTGGATGTCGTCGAGACCGGCCACGGCCACCACGCACGGGATCCCGAGCTGGCGGGCGATGATCGCCGTGTGGCTGGTGGGCCCACCGAGGCGCGTCGCGAGCGCCACCACGAACGCCGGGTCGAGCAGCGCGGTGTCGGCCGGAGCCAGGTCGTCCGCCAGGAGCACGGACGGCACCTCGGGGGCCGGCACGCCCGGTTCGGGCAGCCCGAGCAACTCGGACACCACACGGTCGCGAATGTCCTCGAGGTCGGTCACCCGCTCGGCCATGAGGCCGCCGGCTGCCGCGAACATTCGCGTGAACTCCTGGGTGGCGGCCACAACCGCCTGCACCGCGGGCGTGCCTGCGCCGATCGCGGTGTCGACCGCGCCGGCGAGCGTGGGGTCCTGCGCCATCACTGCCGTGGTCGTGAGCACCTCGGCGGCCTGGCCCGTCGCCCGCCGTGCGCGATCGTCCAGCCGCTCAGCGACTGCCCCGACGGCGTCGTGGAACCTCTCGCGTTCGGCGTCCCGTCGGGCCTCGGGCACCTCCGCCGCAACACCGGAGACCGTCGGCCGGGGCGCTGGCCTCACGGCGGGCCCGTAGCCGGTACCGGGAACCACCGGGGTCCCATGGAGTGTGGTCGTGCCCATCCGGTCATGCCCTTCCGCCGCGAACGTCCGAACCAATGTAGGGAGCCGCAGGCAGGCCCGGTGGACGTTCTCGGTAGGTGCGGCTGTGATGCCACGCACAGCGGACGTTTCAAAGGCCGCCCATGGCCCCAACCCTGTGACCGAGGTCATCGGATGCCGCCGTCAGTCCGTCTCCCCCATCGGCGCGCGGAGATCGTGGGGCAGGTCGAGTGCATCGTCCACGGACGCACGGACCACGGCCACGCTGTCGGCGATGCGCTCGTGCGGAACGTGCACGAAGCCGGCGCGCCGCCCGGCGCGCTCCTGCGCCCACGACGCTGCGCGGTAGAACACGGCGTTGCACACGAACGTGCCGGCACTCATCGAGAGGTCGACCTCGCGCCCGGCCTCGCGCAGTCGTGCCACCGTGGCGCGCACCGGCAGCGAGGTCATGACGGCGAGCGGGGCTCCGGCGATCACTGGTTCATCGACAGGTTGTGCGCCGTCGTTGTCGGGAATGCGCGCATCGCGCAGGTTGACGGCGAGGCGCTCCACACCGGGGCGCGTTCTACCGGCGGCGAGGCCGACACCCACGATCACGTCGGGTCGCATCTCGGTCATCAGGTCCGCCAAGGCCTGCCCCGCTCGCCCATAGGCCACCGGCAGGACCGCGCGCCGCAGCTCCTCGGGCCGGTCCCAGCCTGCGGCAACGTGGTCGACCACAGTGGCCGAGGGATTGCTGTCGGCGCCGTCGAACGGTTCGAACGCCGTCAGCAGCACGGTTCTGATCACTGCGCGATCCTAGTGACGGGACGCGAACGGCCCGCCACCCCGATGGGTGACGGGCCGCCGTCGAACATCAGCCCGAAGGGCTCAGGTTCAGTTGCCGGTCAGCTTCTCACGAAGCGCGGCGAGCGCCTCGTCCGAGGCGAGCGTGCCGCTGGTCTCCGGAGCGGCGGAGCTGTAGCTCGCCGACTCCGCAGCTGCGCCACCGCTGCCCGCACCGGTGCCTGCCTCGTTGTCGGCCTCGGCAGCCTCCGCGACCTGCTTCTTGTGAGCCTCCCAGCGGGCGTGGGCGGTGGCGTACTGCGCCTCCCAGGCCTCGCGCTGGGCGTCGAAGCCCTCGAGCCACTCGTTGGTCTCCGGGTCGAAGCCCTCGGGGTACTTGTAGTTCCCCTGCTCGTCGTACTCGGCGGCCATGCCGTACAGCGACGGGTCGAAGTCCTCGCTGGAGGCGTCGACACCCTCGTTGGCCTGCTTGAGCGACAGCGAGATCCGGCGACGCTCGAGGTCGATGTCGATGACCTTGACGAACACCTCGTCGTCGACCTTCGCGACCTGCTCGGGCACCTCGACGTGGCGCTGGGCCAGCTCCGAGATGTGCACGAGCCCCTCGATGCCGTCCTCGACGCGCACGAACGCACCGAACGGGACGAGCTTGGTGACCTTACCGGGCACGACCTGGCCGATGGCGTGGGTGCGGGCGAACGCCTGCCACGGGTCCTCCTGCGTCGCCTTGAGCGACAGCGAGACGCGCTCGCGGTCGAAGTCGACGTCGAGCACCTCGACGGTGACCTCCTGGCCCACCTCGACGACCTCGTTCGGGTGGTCGATGTGCTTCCAGGACAGCTCGGACACGTGCACGAGCCCGTCGACGCCGCCGAGGTCCACGAACGCACCGAAGTTGACGATCGAGGAGACCACACCGCTGCGAACCTGGCCCTTGGCGAGGGTCTGCAGGAAGGTGGAGCGCACCTCGGACTGGGTCTGCTCGAGCCAGGCACGGCGCGAGAGCACGACGTTGTTGCGGTTCTTGTCGAGCTCGATGATCTTGGCCTCGATCTGCTGGCCGATGTACGGCTGCAGGTCGCGGACGCGGCGCATCTCCACCAGGGAGGCGGGGAGGAAGCCACGCAGGCCGATGTCCAGGATCAGGCCGCCCTTGACGACCTCGATGACGGTGCCGGTGACGACGCCGTCCTCTTCCTTGATCTTCTCGATGGTGCCCCAGGCGCGCTCGTACTGGGCGCGCTTCTTGGACAGCAGCAGGCGACCCTCCTTGTCCTCCTTCTGGAGAACGAGAGCCTCGACGTGCTCGCCCACCTCGACGACCTCGGTCGGGTCGACATCGTGCTTGATGGAGAGCTCGCGGGAAAGAATGACGCCTTCGGTCTTGTAGCCGATGTCGAGGAGAACCTCGTCACGGTCGACCTTGACGATGGTGCCTTCGACGATGTCACCGTCGTTGAAGTACTTGATGGTCGCGTCGATGGCTGCGAGGAAGTCTTCTTCCGAGCCGATGTCGTTGACGGCAACCTGCGGTGCGGCGGTGGTCGAAGGGGCGGTGATAGTCAAGAGATGAACTCCGTTGCGGACAGGGATAGTTGGGACATGCTGACTGGCTCGCGGCGGCGAGTGCCGCGCGGGCCCTGCGATGCTCCGCGCCCCCGTCGTTCGACCGCACCCGCGAACACGCGGGGACGACGTACGGGCGCACACGACGCACCAACAGAAAATTCTAGCATTCGGGTCCGCGGATCTGAACCGCGGCCGGCGATCCCTCGCGATCTCGTGCTAGCCGCGCGACCGGGCGATGGCACCCCAGATCGCCAGCACCACACCCTTGATCAGGAAGAAGGCACCGACCAGCACGAGCGCCAACGCTCCGAAGGCTGCGGTGCCTGTCAAACCCTGGCTTCCCATGTACACCATCACCGCGATGCCGGCGATGACGAGCAGCAGTCCGATACCGGCGGTCTTCAGGCCGCGGATCAGGCGGTCTCGCCCGCTCTCCGGCGCGACGGTGGCTGGTGCTGCAGGCTGCGGCTGGGCGGGCAGCCCGCTCGGTGTCTCGGTCACTGCGGGAGGCTAGCAGGCAGGAAGGCTCGGAGAGTGGCGAGGAAAGCATCCGGCTGCTCGGAGTGCACCCAGTGCCCGGCGCCCTTGACGGCAACCCTCACCGCGCGGGGGAACAGCGCACGCATCCTGGCCGCGTCGTCCTGACTGGTGTACTCGGACCGCTCCCCCACGACCCACAGCACGGGACCGTCGAAGGTCGAGTCACCGGCCTCGGGGAATCCGCCGACGACGTCCAGCGAGCTGCGGAGCAGGTCCAGGTTCGCGCGCCACTGCCAGCCGCGGTCGGTGCGGTGCAGGTTCTGGAGCAGGAACGCCCGCACCGTGCGGTTCGGGATGAGTTGCTCGAGCTGCTCATCGGCCTCGGCACGACCCTCCAGGACTGCGAGGTCGAGCGTGGCGAGCGATCCGAGCAGGTGCTCGAACTGAGAGACGTCGTGGCTGGGTCCGGGTGCGATGTCGACGACAACCAGCCGTTCCACCAGGTCCGGGTGTCGCAGCGCGAGCAACATCGCGACCTTGCCGCCGAGCGAGTGCCCCACCAGGTGCACGCGGGCGTCGACCTCGGCACGGACGGCCTCCGCTACCTCATCGGCCATCGCGACAAGGTCGACGGTCTCGGTCCAGCCCGAACGTCCGTGGTTCGGCAGGTCGACGAGCACGCTGCGGAACTCGGGCTGCAGTCCCTTGGCGATCGCCATGAAGTTGCGCCCCTGCCCGAAGAGCCCGTGCAGGAAGACGACGGCAGGTGAGTCCCCCGCGGTCGTCGGTTCAGCGGGTCCGACGGTCAACGTGTGCAGCACACCCATCACGCTACCCACCTGCGGCCGACACCCGCCGCCAGCCCGCCAGCCCGCCGAGATCGCAGATCCGTGCCGAGATCGTTGGTCTGGATCTACGAACTGGGCGCACAACCACGATCTCGGCAGCGGCGCAGCGGCGCTCGACGGGGGCGGAGTGGGATCCTAGCGAGGTGGAGAGTGCAGACCGTCCGCAGCTCGCGCGGGCCGGATACGAACCGGTCGACGGCGCCGCGGCTGCGCGAGCGAGCGCCACATGGTGGAGCGCTGAGGCGGCCGACTACCTGCAGGAGCACGGCACGTTCCTGGGCGACGTGGACTTCTGCTGGTGTCCCGAAGGGCTGCGGGAGTCCGAGGCGGCGCTGCTCGGCCAGATCGCGGACCTGCGTACACAGCGGGTGCTCGAGATCGGTGCGGGTGCTGCGCAGTGCTCCCGTTGGCTCCGCTCGCAGGGGGTCGACGCGGTCGCAACCGACATCGCCGAAGGCATGCTGGCCGCCGCTGCCGACCTCGATTCGCGCACCGGTATCGCGGTCCCGACCCATGTAGCAGATGCGCGCGACCTGCCGTTCGACGACGCGTCGTTCGACACCGCCTTCACGGCGTTCGGAGCGATCCCGTTCGTGCCCGACGCCGATGCGGTGCACCGCGAGGTGGCACGCGTGCTGCGCGCGGGCGGGCGCTGGGTGTTCTCCGTGACGCACCCGATCCGGTGGGCGTTCCCGGACGATCCCACGGATGCCGGTCTCACGGCGGTCCGCTCGTACTTCGACCGCACTCCTTACGTCGAGACCGGCGCGGACGCGCAACCGATCTATGCCGAGTTCCACCGCACCCTCGGCGATCACGTGCGTGACGTCGTCGGAGCCGGGTTCAGCATCGTGGATCTCGTGGAGCCGCAGTGGCCTGCGGACAACCTCGCAGTATGGGGCGGATGGGGTCCTGTCCGCGGGCGCGTTATTCCAGGGACCGCGATCCTCGTCTGTCGGCTCTCCTGATCACCCTCGTCGGGCGGTCTCAGGGGCCAGGGATGAGATGAGCCTCACGCAATCCTCGAATGCCCCCCGGTCGGCGAAGTGCTGACTGCGCAGCCGCACGGTGCCGCCCCGATGCCGGATCTGGAGCGTGGCCAACCCCTGAGTGGTGAGGAGCTTGAGTCGGCTGATCGACTCGGGAGCGATCACGACGGTTCGGCGCGACGTCTCTCCCTTCGGCGCCTCGATGCGCTGATCGGAGACCACGACCTCACGCCTCCCTGCGGCGATCACGGACACCAGCCCGATCGCACACGCGACGCCCAGCGCGGCCAACGCGAGGTAGAACCACCGGGCGATCTCGGGATCGACGTCGACGACGGAGTACATCCGCAGCCCCCAGCCTTGGGCGAACGCGTAGGCACCGAACGCGGCGAGCGCGACGCCGACCAGCACGCCGAACACCAGTGCACCCGGGCCGCTGCCGTAACTGAATCTCACTTCACGCACACGCTGAATCTACATGCGGACGTGGTGGGCGCCGCCTGCGCACCGACGGCCCGAGGACACCGAGGCCATCGCCCTAGGGGGCGACGCGACCGTTCTGGACGAAGGCGGCATGCGTCAACGGCATCAGGCTCGCCCAACCCTGCTCCATGAGCTCAGCACACATCTCGATCTCGCGCTGGGGATACGAAGGGAATCGTGCCTCGGAGTCCTTGGTGCGTAGCGACAGGAAGTTCATGAGGGAGCGGGCGTTCACGGTCACGTACATCGAGGAGTAGGTCGTCAGTGGAAGCACGATTCGTGCCACCTCCCGGGCGACGCCCTCCTCGAGCATCCGTTGGTAGGCCTCGTAAGCCACCTCGCACGCCCGACGGGTCTGGGCGATCACCAGACTGTGCTGCGCCTCGGAACCTGCCACGAACTCGTAGGCGCCAGGCTTGCCTTGTTGCACGAGCGCCCGCTCGGGGCCAGGCACATAGAACACCGGCCGGAGCTCCCGATACCGGCCCGATTCCTCGTTGTACGAGGCGATCCGATGTCGCATGAACTCACGGAACACGAAGATCGGCGCTTGCACGTAGAAGGTCATGGACGTGTGCTCGAAGGGCGAGCCGTGGCGGTCTCGCATCAGATAGTTGATCAGGCCAGCCGACCGGCCGGCCTCGGCGTCGACGTCCGCGAGGCTCTGCTCACCCTTCGTCGAAACTCGTGCGGCGAAAAGGACATCTTCGTCGCGAGCACTCGCTCGCACCATGTCGACGACGACGTTGGACCGGAACTCGATTGCGTACGACTGCACCCTCACTACCCTTCACTCACGCGTTCGGCCTCGCGGCGTGACTCGTCTCCACGGCTGGCCACCGACGTGCTCGGCGCTGGCACACACCACCGCGCTCAGTGACCCGCGTCCTGCCACGAACGCCCGACGCCGACGGAGACGTCCAGCGGCACCGACAACGCGGTGGCCGCACCCATCTGCTCCCGCAGCACCAGCTCGGCGGCCTCCGCTTCACCCGGCGCGACCTCGAGCACGAGCTCGTCGTGCACCTGCAGCAGCAGCCGCGTGGCCATGCCCTGTGCACGCAGCTCACGGTCGACGTTGATCATCGCGACCTTGATGATGTCGGCGGCACTGCCCTGGATCGGCGCGTTGAGGGCCATCCGCTCGGCCATCTCGCGGCGCTGCCGGTTGTCGCTGACCAGGTCGGGCAGGTATCGACGGCGGCCCAGGATCGTCTCGGTGTAGCCGTTGCCGCGGGCCTCGGCCACGATGTCGTCGAGGTAGGCGCGCACCGCGCCGAAGCGCTCGAAGTACTCCTCCATCAGGTCGCGAGCCTCGCCGGTGGAGATCTTGAGCTGGTTCGACAACCCGAAGGCGCTCAACCCGTACGCGAGGCCGTAGCTCATCGCCTTGATCTTGCTGCGCTGGGCGGGCGTCACGTCCTCGGGCTCGACGCCGAACACGCGCGAACCCACGAAGCTGTGCAGGTCCTCCCCCGACCGGAACGCCTCGATCAGCCCGGCATCACCGGACAGGTGCGCCATGATCCGCATCTCGATCTGGCTGTAGTCCGCGGTCATCAGGTTCTCGTAGCCCTCACCGACCACGAACGCCGCCCGGATCCGGTTGCCCTCCTCGGTGCGGATCGGGATGTTCTGCAGGTTGGGGTCCGACGACGACAACCGGCCCGTCGCCGCGATCGTCTGGCTGTAGGTGGTGTGGATGCGCCCATCCGGCGCCACCGTGCGCAGCAGCCCTTCCACGGTCTGACGGAGCCGGATCGCATCGCGGTGCGCCAGCAGGTGCTGCAGGAACGGGTGCTCGGTCTTGGCGTAGAGCTCAGCCAACGCATCGGCGTCGGTCGTGTATCCGGTCTTCGTCTTGCGGGTCTTCGGCATGTTCAGCTGGTCGAACAGCACCTCCTGCAGCTGCTTGGGCGACGACAGGTTCACCTCGCGATCGATCACGGCGTACGCCTCTGAGGCCGCGCCGTCCACCGATGCCGTGAAGTGCTTCTCCAGGTCGCGCAGGTAGTCGGCATCCGCCGCGATACCGGCCTTCTCCATGCGTGCCAGCACATCGATCACCGGCAGCTCAACGTCGGCGAGCAGCTCGGTACCGCCCCGACCCTCGAGGTCCTCACCGATCACGTCGGTGAGCTCGCGGACAGCAGCGGCCCGCATCGCGCTCAGCTCATCCTCCTCCGGCCCTTCGAGGCTGAGCATCTGCTGACCGCCCGCATCGGCACCGGCGCCCCCGATCTCCTTGTGCAGCCGCCGCACGGCGAGGTCGTCGAGTGCGAATAGCCGCTGATCGGGGTGACACAGGTACTCGGCCACCGCGGTGTCGAACGTGACACCGGCAAGCGGGAGGCCACGCCCGTCGAGGCTGTGCCACGCGCCCTTGGCGTCGTGGACCGCCTTCGGTTGCGACGCATCGGCCAGCCATGCGGCCAGCGCCGACTCGTCTTCGGGAGAGATGTCGGTCAGATCCAACGACAGGGCGGCTCCGCCGTCGTCGGAGATCGCGATGCCCCAGGCATCGCCGGAGCCGTGCGCCACGCTGCCGCGCACATCGATGCCCAGCACCTGACCCGTGCGCTCCGACAGCCAGTCGGCCACGCCGGCCCGGGCTACGTCCACCTCGAAGGGCGCCGCCTCGACGGTCTCGGCGTCGCTCGGCGTCATCGCGAAGAGCCTGTCGCGCAGGATCTTGAACTCGAGCGCGTCGAAGACCTGGTGCACCTGTTCGCGCGAGTACGGCTTGCGCTCCAGGTCGGCGAGCCCCAGCGGCAGAGCCACGTCGGTGTGAAGCCGGTTGATCTGCCGGTTGACGATCACCTGCTCCAGGTTGTTGCGCAGGTTCTCACCCGCGACGCCCCCGATCGACGGGGCGCTGGCGATGATGCCGTCGAGCCCGCCGTAGCTGAGGATCCACTTGGCGGCCGTCTTGGGACCGACCTTGGGCACGCCGGGCAGGTTGTCGCTCGACTCCCCCACCAGCGCCGCCAGGTCGCTGTAGCTCGACGGCGGAATGCCGTACTTCTCCTCGACCGCGGCGGCGTCCATCCGCGCAAGATCGGAGACCCCCTTGCGCGGGTAGAGCACCTGCACCCGGTCGTTGATCAGCTGGAAGGTGTCACGGTCGCCCGAGCAGATCAGCACGTCCATGTCGGCTTCGCCGCCCTGCAGCGCGAGGGTCGCGAGCACGTCATCGGCTTCGTAGCCCTCGATACCCAACCGCGGGATCGCCAGTGCCTCGAGCACCTGCTCGATCAGCGGGATCTGCCCCTTGAACTCGTCCGGACTGGCGCTGCGGTTCGCCTTGTACTCGGCGTAGGTCTCGGTGCGGAACGCGGCACCACTGACGTCGAAGGCCACCGCCACGTGCGTCGGCTCGATGTCCCGGAGCAGGTTGATCAGCATCGAGGTGAAGCCATAGACGGCGTTCGTGTGCTGCCCCGTGGTGGTGGAGAAGTTCTCCACCGGGAGAGCGAAGAACGCCCGGTAGGCCATCGAGTGGCCGTCGATGATCAAGAGCTGGGGTCGCGCCGATGCCGTCACGGTGCCAGCCTAGGCGTCATGTCCGACACTGAAGAGACGAGCACGAGATTCCCCTTGGCCGGCACGCTGCTCGAGCGCATGGGGATCGAGATCACCGAGGCGAGCGCCCAGCGCACAGCCGGCACGATGCCCGTGGCCGGGAACATCCAGCCCGCCGGGCTGCTGCACGGCGGGGCCTCGGTGGTCCTCGCCGAGAGCCTCGGCTCGATCGCGGCGACCCTGCACGCCGGCCCTGGCCGCCACGCGGTCGGTATCGAGGTCGGCGCCACCCATCATCGCGCCGTGCGCGACGGCGTGGTGTCGGGTGTGGCCACGCCGCTACACCTCGGGCGGTCGGTCGCCAGCTACGAGATCGTCCTCACCGATGAGCGGGAGCGCCGCGTCTGCACCGCACGGCTCACGTGCATGCTGGTCGACGCCTGAGGCGACGGCGAAGGCCGGGCAACCACGTGGGTCGCCCGGCCCTCACCGGTCTCGTTCAAGTGGTCGATCAGTCTCCGACTGAACCCACCACGTCGCCGTACTCCTCGAGCCACTCGGCCACACCGGCGGCCGGGTCGCCCTCGTTCTGAACGGTCGCGAGGTCCTCCAGGGCGCCGTACTGGGTGTCGTCCAGCTGCAGCTGGCCGATCCACTCAGCAGCCTCCGGGAACTCCTCAGCGAAACCGGTGCGGCCCAGGAAGTGCAGGCTCTCCGGCTCACCGAAGGCGCCCTCGGGGTCCTCGAGGTCACGGACGTTGTACTCGGCGTTCGCCCAGAAGGGCCGCCACAGCGTCACGACGATCTCGTCCTCGGCGTTGATCGCCGTCTCGAGCTCCGCGATCATCGCAGTGGTCGACGACGTCACCAGGCTGAAGCCCGCCTCGTCCAGGCCGTACGTGGGGATGACGCTGTTCTGGGTGGCCTCGGTGAGACCAGCGCCGGGCTCGATGCCGACGATCCGACCGCCGAGCTCGTCGACGTAGTCAGGCAGATCCGCGATCGAGGTGATTTCGCTGTACTCGGGGACTGCGAACGTCAGAACGGCACCGTCGTAGTACGAACCGATGTCCTCGATCTGGTCGCCGTACTCCTCCATGTAGGAGGCGTGCGTCACCTCGGGCCAGGCCGACGGGTAGAGGTCGACATCGCCGTTGGCCAGCGCCGTGTAGAGAACACCAGCGTCGGCGAGCTCCTGGTGCTCCACGGTGTAGCCGGCCTCCTCGAGCTTGTTCTCGAGCAGGAAGGCCGTGCTCAGGCCATCGGTCCACGACGGGATGTAGCCGAGCGTGATCGTGCCCAGGTCACCACCATCGCCGCCTCCGGTCTCGCTGGTGTCGTCGCCGGTCGCGCCGTCATCGCCGGTGTCGGCGTTGTCAGGGTTGCACGCGGCGAGCGTGAGGCCGAGTGCAGCAGCTGCGCCCAGCGCGACCACCTGGCGGCGGCCGAAAGTCATACGGGACTTCATGGGTACTCCTTCTCTCCAGAGGTTCTGGTTCGATGGTCGATGGTTTGGTCTAGGCGGCCCCACCGGAGGCGCGGGCGGACTGCTTCTGCTGGCTGACGTCCTGCGCGTCCGACTGCTCTGCGGCCACCGCCTCCTGGGCAGCGGCCTTGCGCCGTCCGCGCACCATGGCACTGAGTGAGTGCGGGGTCGGCTTGCCGACGGCGCCGGTGATCCTGTCGAGGAAGATCGCAAGGATGACGATCGCAAGCCCGGCTTCGAAGCCAACGGCCACGTTGACCCGGCCGAACGCATTCGTCACGACCTGTCCGAGGCCGGGAGCCCCGACGAAGCCGGCGATCACGACCATCGACAGCGCAAGCATGATGACCTGGTTGACGCCGGCCATGATCGTGGGCAGGCCGAGTGGAAGCTGGATGCCGCGCAGGATCTGCCCGGGGGTCCCGCCGAACGCATGCCCGGCCTCGACGGTCTCGGCGTCAACCTGTCGGATCGCGAGCTCTGTCAGCCGCACGCCGGGTGCAATGGCGAACACGATGGTTGCCACCACGCCGGGTGCGTAGCCGATGCTGAAGAAGATGACCACGGGCACGAGGTAGACGAGCGCCGGGATGGTCTGCAGGAAGTCGAGCACTGGGCGCACCAGCATGCTGACGACGGAGCTCCGGGCTGCCAGGATCCCGATCGGGATGCCGACGACCAGCGCAACGGCCGTGGCCACGAGCACCATCGAGAGCGTCTGCATCGCTGGGTCCCACAGCTCCATGCTCATCGTGAGGACCAGGCCGACGAGCACGAACAGGGCGAACCAGAGCGAGCGCACCCACGCGGCGATGAGCGCGAAGACGGCGGCAACCAGCAGCGGGTGGAACAGCAACAGGAAGGTCGTCAGGCCGCCTGCCGTCGTGTTGAAGGCGTTCGTGATCCAGGCGAGCAGCTCGGGCAGGTGCGCCTTGATCCAGTCGACGAGGGCGTCTGCTCCGGCGCCGAGCGGGATGTGGGGAAGCCAGCTCACAGGGCACCTCCATCGTTCTCGAGGGTCGGGTCCGGCGTGCTGTCGTTGCCGTTGCTGCTCGGGTCGGCGAGCGCCGCGAGAAGGGTGACCCTCGGGATCAGCCCGACGAGCAGGCCCCTGTCATCGACGACGGCGATCGGTGCCCGGTTGGACGCCGCGTCCGCGAACAGATCGGCCAGCTGGGTGTCCGGGCTGGCCGTGGCCACCTCACGTGAGGGTCGGGGCATGGAGTCGGCGCCCGCCTTGAGCGCCTCGACCACGTCCTCCTCCCAGACGATGCCCTGCACACGGCGGTCCTTGCTGACCACCAGCAGCGCCGACGTCTGGTTCTCGCGCATCAGCCGGTGCGCGGTGCGCGGTCCTGCATCGGGACCGACCACGGCCACGGGACGCTCCATGATCGAGCTCGCGGTGAGTACCCGGGTGCGGTCAACCTCGGCCACGAACTGCGCGACATAGTCGTTGGCCGGGTCGGTGAGGATCTCCTCGGGCGTGCCGACCTGCACGATTCGGCCGTCGCGCATCATCGCGATGCGGTCACCGAGGCGCATCGCCTCGTTGAGGTCGTGCGTGATGAACACGATCGTCATGCCGAGCTCGGCCTGCAGCTCGAGCAGCTGGTCCTGCATCTCCTTGCGGATCAGCGGGTCGAGTGCGCTGAACGCCTCGTCCATCAACAGGATGTCGGTTCCTGCGGCCAGCGCCCGGGCGAGACCCACGCGCTGCCGCATGCCACCGGAGAGCTCGGAGGGCAGATACCCGCCCCATCCGTCGAGACCGACCTTGGCGAGTGCTTCCTCGGCGCGCGCCATCCGCTCGGCCTTCGGGACACCGCGCAGCTGCAGCGCGTACGCGGCGTTCTCGGCCACGGTGCGGTGCGGCAGCAGGGCGAAGTGCTGGAACACCATCGAGATGCGATCACGGCGGATCTGGCGGACCTGCCGCGGCGACGCGCCCACGAGCTGGTCCTCGCCGATCAGGATCGAGCCTGCGGTCGGCTCGAGCAGCCCGTTGAGGGTGCGGATCAAGGTCGACTTGCCGGAGCCGGACAGGCCCATGACGACGAAGATCTCGCCGTTCTTGACCTCGAAGCTCGCGTCGATGACGGCGGCCGTGGTGCCCTTGGGCAAGTCGCCGCGGTCACCGCCTCCCTGGAGGAAGTCAACAGCCTGGTGCGCGCTCTTTCCGAAGACCTTGAAGAGTCCGTCGACAGTGAGGGCAAGGTCGGATGACGGCAGCGCGTCGTCCTGGGCGCTCTGCGCAGTGGTTGTCTCGGTCACGTTTCCTGTGCCTCGACACAACACTCATCGAGGTCTTGGGTTACGGTCCGGGCCTCCGGAGGCGGGCTTCGATCCACGCGCCGCTTCGAGCGGCACCACCACCGGCTGCCATACGCCCGCCAGTGAGGTGGCGGCCGCGGCCTGGGCTTGACGGCCGACTCCGTTCCCCACACGGTTTCGGGCCTCATGGCACCGTAGCAGGCAGATTCCGCGGCTCCATGACCCGGTACTGACACAGGAATCGCCGTTGGGCCGCATGATCGTGCGGCTCTGACCGGATCGGCGGCTAGCCCAGACCGTTAGCGAATCGTGACCTCAGCCATACCTTCGAGGCCCGACCCGGACCTCAGTGACCGGCAGTCGAAGGCGAGCGTCGGCTCGAGCCGCCCAGGGCGAGACCACGGGCCGGGGTGGGTGGAAGACCACGCGAGCGACGCCGTCGAGCAATCAACTCATCGATTCCCCGGGCGCGACGTGGAGTCGCCAGGATCTCCAGCCGGCGCTGCAGCACAGCGGTCTCCGCGATCCGGCGGGTCGCCGCCGGCTGGAATCCGAGTCCCGACAGGAAGCGCTGCTCGGAGCGGCTGCCGGTGAGTGGCATCGTGACAACGTGGCTGGCGTCGCCCTCGGCGGCGACCTGCGCGGCGAGCGCCATCAGCATGCGCCCGACTCCGTGGCGCCGGTGGGCCGAGTCGACGTACAACGCCTCCAGCTGGAGGAACGCGACGTCCGAGAACAGGTTGACACCCACATGCTGGGTCAGGGCGACGCCCACGATGACGTCATCGCCGTGATCAGCGACCAACAGGTGCGTGCCCGGCATGCCGCACCAGGCGGCCAACTGCTCGCCGAGCGTCTCGGAGTCCGGGCTGCACAGCTGCGGGCCGAGCGGCGAGTCCGCCCGTGCGAGCCTGAGCAGGTCGACGACTTGAGGAATGTCCTCACGCCGGGCCAACCTCGCCACCGGGCTGTGCCGCACGCGTGCTCTCCCTCTCTGACTGGACGTGAACCCGCCCACCTTACGCCTGTGGCGCGCGGTGCGGGCGAACTCAGTCGGCTGCTCGGCCGACCTGGTCGATCACGGCGTCGGCGACCTCGCGCATCGTGAGGCGACGATCCATGGACGTCTTCTGGATCCAGCGGAACGCTTCCGGCTCCGACAGGCCCATCCGCGTCATCAGGAGGCCCTTGGCTCGGTCGACTCGCTTGCGGGTCTCGAAC
>NZ_JBMDXJ010000453.1:0-1856 GCF_048594945.1 Pseudactinotalea sp.
GAGCGCGGCCGCCGCCTGCACCCGGTCGATGACCTGCTGCACCAGCAGCGGCTGCGCGAGGCTCGTGGCAGCGCCCAGCACCGACAGGATCAGTGCCGCGATCAGGAGGCCGCGATTGAGCACGAGGTAGGGGAGCAGCTCGCGGAGGGAGGCGCGGGGGCCGTCGTCGGAGCGTCGCCGCCCGAACGGGCTGCGCGCTCTCGCGCGTGGCTCGGTAGCAGTCATAGAACGTTGCCAGCCATTTCCTGCGTTGAACGTGGTTTCAATCGGCCTTTCGGGGCCCATAGGTCGAGGAACGTCACAGTCGCTCGACGGCGGTGCTTGTCGTTCACCTGCGACCGTACTTCTTGTGGACGGCCTGTTTGGTGACGTCGAGTGCGATCGCGATCTGCTGCCACGAGTAGTCGAGCTGTCGGGCGTGCCTGACGAGCTCGGCTTCCTTGCGCTCGAAGTCGGCGAGCACCTGCCGGCGCTGCCGCGTGTGCTCGATCAGTTCCCAGATCACCTCGACCGAGGCGCCGCCGTCATCGGCCTCACCAACCGCTGTCCTCACCATGGCGTCAATCTACGTTGACGCAGGGGCTGTGTCAACTCACGTTGACGATCGGTGCTGGGTCGCCCCGATGCTCGCACGAGTGTGACGTTCCTCGAGGTATGGGCAGGGATAGGCCGATTGAAACCACGTTCAATCGAGAAGGGGGTCGAGCGGCGGGGCGGGGCGGCGGAGCGGGCTACTTGCCGTTGCCGTTGAGCTTCTTGCGGCGGTCGGGGTCGGGGACACCGGCGGTGTAGACCATGTTGTGCTCGGTGCTCGAGCCGATCAGCGGCATCGTCCCGAGGGTGCCCTCGATCACGGGCCCCTGGTCCGCCAGCGGCACCACCACGGGACGGTCGGGCTCGATCAGGTGCTGCCTGCCGCGGACCGACACCGACACCGCCGTGCCCTCCACGAGCTCGAACGTGATCTGCTCCTGCTCCACACGGACCTGGAGGCGCGCACCGTGGAAGCGGACCTTGAAGGTGAGCGCGGGCCACTCGGAGGGCAGTCGCGGGTCGAACGAGAGCGAGTCGTGGTGGTCGCGCATACCCGCGAAGCCGTACACCAGCGCGCTCCAGACGCCACCGGTCGAGGCGACGTGGATGCCGTCCGAGGCGTTCCCGTGCAGGTTGGCGAGGTCGACGTAGAGCCCCGCGTGGAAGTACGTCAGCGCGAGATCGGCGTACCCCACCTCGGCGGCGATGATCGACTGCACCACCGCCGAGAGCGAGGAGTCGCCGGTGGTGATCGGGTCGTAGTACTCGAAGTCGGCGCGTTTGCTCTCGCGGCTGAACTCATCGCCGTGCAGGAACAGCGCGGCGACCACGTCGGCCTGCTTGAGCACCTGGAACCGGTAGATCACGAGCGGGTGGTAGTGCAGCAGCAGTGGCCGCTTGTCCTCAGGGGTGGCGGCGAGATCCCACACCTCGCGCTCAAGGAAGTGCTGGTCCTGCGGGTGCACCTTGAGCGCCTCGTCATAGGGCACGTACATGCCCTCGGCGCAGCGCGCCCACTCGTCCACCTCGGCCTCGTCGAGGTCGAGCTGCCGCACCAGCCGTTCGTAGTTCTCCGGCCAGTACTCGGCGATGTGCCGGCACCACTGCGCGGCCTGGCGGAGGTTGTCGCGCGCCATCACGTTGGTGAACAAGTTGTTGTTGACGACCGCGGTGTACTCGTCCGGCCCGGTGACCCCGTGGATGTGGAAGCGCGGGTGGGCGCCCGCCAGCCAGAAGCCGAGGTCCTCCCACATCCGGGCGGTCTCGACGAGGATCTCGATGCCCTCGCGGACCATGAAGTCCTCGTCGCCCGTGGCGCTGAC
>NZ_JBMDXJ010000454.1:0-2501 GCF_048594945.1 Pseudactinotalea sp.
GATCGCCGCCGATGTGACCGGCGCGCGCGGCGTCGATCGTGCGCACCACCGACCGCCGCACCCGCTGAGCGGCCTCGTGGATCATGGTCACTCGTTCGGCCTCGTCGGCGGCGGCGATCGCCTCGCGCTCCTGCCGCCACCGGGCGACCTGCTCGAGGTCCGCAGCCAGCATCGAGGTCCCCGTTCGTTCAGATGTTGCCGTGAGCATACCTATTCCATCTCGACTGTTCTTGCGCCATGGTAGCGCGTCTGCGAGCAGAAGGGATCACATGCTCCGTTGATCTCCTCGCTCAGTCGGGATCGGTGACGGTCAGCACCACCGAGTACCGCGTGGGCTCGATCGGCACCTCGTATCGGGCGGGGAGCGCAGGCCCGACAGAGGAGCTGCCCAGACCGCGCACGGCATGGTCGAGGTGGACGAACACCGTGTCACGCACCGGCACCTCGTACGGCTTTCGCGCGGCATCGAGGTCGTGGTTCGTGCAGCGCCGCACGGAGACGTCGATCGGCGCTTCGGCATCGATCCGCAGCCCGGGCACCCCGGCGCCGGCGAGCTCGGCCCACCGGACGCGGTGCCGGTTGCCGTTCTCCTGCGGGTACGGATACTCGGTGCCGAGCGCGTCGATCGGCACCGACCAGCGACTCACAGCGGCTGCGGCGTGGCTGTCCGCGTACGACTCACCCGGTCCGTGACCGAACCAGGTCAGCGTCGCCAGCTGCGCAGGCAGCGCGAGCCGGACACCGAGCCGCGGTAGCACCGCATCGTGGTGCCCATACGGGGTGTCGTGCCACGGGCCGGTCGGCGTGAGATCGATCGTCAGCCGCACCGAGCGCTCGCCGTGCGGCTCCCACGTGAAGGCCGTCTCGAGGCCGAACGGCTGCGTGGCGGGCGCGACCCGCCCCCGCACCGTGACCGTCTGCTCCCTCACCTCGACGCCGTCGACGCGGTGCAGCATCCGGTCCATCCCGACCGCACGCCACACCTTGGCCGTGTTGTTCCGCGCGCCCTGACCGTGGTCGTTCTCGGTCGGCGCGCGCCACACGTCCACCTGCAGGTCGCTCAGCGCGAGCCCGGCAAGCGACCGCACCGCACCGGTGTCGGCCGCCAGCACGAGCGGCCCGACGGCGATCGTGTCGTCGCCCACCCCCACCTCGCCGACCGGCTCGGTGAGGTCGCTACGCGCCTGCGGGCCGCCGTCGAGCACTCCCTGACCCCACGCGAGCGGGTGCCCGGAGGGCGCCCATGAGGCGTCCTCGCGCAGCGTCGCGGTGATGGTCAGCCAGGTCTCGCCCGCGCCGGGCACCAGCTCCGGGAGCGGGATCTCCACCTGCGCATGCTCGCCGGGCCCGAGCACGGGCACGCTCACCTCACCGGCGGCCTGCTCGACGCCGTCGCGCTCGAGCCGCCACCCGTAGGCCAGGTGAGCGGTGTCGCGGAACTGGTACCGGCTCGTGATCGTGGCGCTCGAGCCACTCACCTCGATCCGTACCGGCTCGTTGACCTTCGCGTACTCCAGCAGCCCGGGCGAGGGGGTGCGGTCCGCGAACAGCAACCCGTCGTGGCAGTACCGCTGCCCGTTCGGGAGGTAGTCGATGTCGCCGCCGTGCCGTACGTACACCTCGCCGGCCTCGGTCACGGCCTTGTACCCGTGGTCGATCCACTCCCACACGAACGCCCCACAGAAGCGGTCGGATGAGGAGAAGATCTCCTCGTAGTCGGCCAGTGAGCCGGGGCCGTTGCCCTGAGCATGGGCGAACTCGCAGAGCAAGAACGGCAGCGCCCGACGGCGTCGCTCGCCCTCGGCGTCCTCCGCCAGCACCTCGGGGGTCTCTTCCTCCCGGCGGCCGATCGCAGCCACCTCGTCCAGCGAGGGGTACATCACGCTGTAGAAGTCGCTGTTGTGGTAGGTCCGGTCCCGCTCGTAGTGGATCGGACGTGAAGGATCGCGGTCGCGGATCCACGCCTCGATCGCGTCGAATCCTTCACCGCCCTCACTTTCGTTCGCGAGCGACCAGACGATGATGCTGGGGTGGTTCTTGTCTCGCTCCACCATCCGTTCCGTGCGTTCCAGCATCGCCGGAGTCCAGGCCGGATCGGCAGGCGGGTTCCCCTCCCAGCCGGCGTAGATGAAGCCGTGCGTCTCGATGTCGCCCTCTTCGACGACCCAGAGCCCGTACTCATCGCACAGCGACAGGAAGTCCGGGTGCGGCGGGTAGTGCGCCGTGCGGACGGCATTGAGGTTGTGCCGCTTCATCATCAGCACGTCGGTGAGCATGTCGTCGTAGCTGAGCGAGCGACCCCGCTCCCAGTGCTGCTCGTGCCGGTTGACACCGCGCATCCGGATCGGGGTGCCGTTGACGGTGAGGATGCCGCCCTCGATCGCCACGGTCCGGAACCCGATGCGCTGCTCGACGCTCTCGCCGGCGGCGCGCACCACCAGGTCGTGCAGCGTGGGGCTCTCGGCGCTCCACGGCGCCACGTCCGCGATCGTGTGCTCGAC
>NZ_JBMDXJ010000455.1:0-13549 GCF_048594945.1 Pseudactinotalea sp.
GCTCACGCTCGCGGCAGCGCTGCTGGTGTGGCAGCACATCGGCTCGCCGTTCCTCGGTGCTGAGGGCCGGATCCCGGTGTTCAGCCCCGATCTGTGGAGCCCATGGCTGGCGATCGTGCTCGTGCTGCTCGCTGCCGAGGCCCTGCACGCGGTGTGGCTCTACCGCGCCGGCTGGACCTGGCCGGTGGCCGCGGTCAACGCCGTGATCGCGGTGGCGTTCGCGGCCGTGGTGGTTCCGCTGCTGCTGCAGCATCGGGTGCTCAACCCGGAGCTGATCACGCACCTGGGGTGGACCGGCGCGACCGACCGCGGCGATGTCATCGCCGCGGTCGTGATCCTCGCGATCACGGTCTGGGAGATCGGCAACGGCCTGGTCAGGGCCGCCCGGCGAGCGAAGGCCTGACGGCGGGATCAGGCCTCCGCGGTCGCGGGGGCCCGATCCGTGGTCGGCTCGGGCGAGACGATCGCCCGCCGCAGGGCGAGGAACAGCAGGATCATCCCCGCCGTCAGCAGCATGTGGCCGAGACCCGCGATGCCGGCGATCATGGTCGTGGACTCCTCGCCCAGCACGGTCAGGGTCCCGTGCCAGACCAGCATCGCCGAGGTGAGCACCACGCCGGCGTTGTAGACCCCAGAAGAACCAGGTGAACAGCTTCGTGCTGCGAGAGACACGCCCCGCGGGACGACGTCAGTCTGTCTGCCATGCCACCGACTCAACCAACGGGGCGGTCCCCGTCCATCGACAGCGTGGCTGAATCTCAGCTCAACCTTGTGGCCGATGCGGGGCTGAGCTCCGCCCGCATCACCACCCCGTCCACGCCTTCGAGCTGGTAGTAGCCGGGCCGGAGCCCGATCTGCTCGAAGCCGAACCGGCGGTACAGGGCCTGGGCGCCGTCGTCGTCGGCACGGACCTCGAGCAGCATCGACGTCGCACCGTGGCTGCGGGCCTGGGCCATCAGCTCGGCCAGCATCCGCGAGGCGTGCCCGCGGCGCCTGGCCTCAGGGGCCACGCCGATCGTCATGACGTGGCTCTCCTCGGCCAGGCTTGCGCCGGCGTAGCCGACGAGCCGCCCGCTCTCCTCGATCGCCACGTAGGCCCGCCCGGGCGCACGCAGCTCCTCCTCGTAGATCCCGCGGGTCCAGGCACCGAGGCCGAACAGGACCGCCTCGAGCTCGAGAACCCGGTCCACGTCCTCGGATCGCAGCGGTCGCAGCGTGCTCATGTGGCGCGTTTGCGCCCCGTGCCCACGTGCACGTCGGGGCGGCGCAGGTACAGCGGTGTCAACGGTGTGGGCGCGCCCACCCGCATCCGTGCGCAGGCGACCGCCACCAGTCCCATCGGGGTCACGGTTGCTTCCTCGCCGCCCTCGCTCGCGAGGTCGGGGTACAACGCGGTGCCCGGTCCGATCGCCCGACCCCGGTGGCCGGCCAGCCAGTCGGTCACGTCCGACGGCGGCCCGACCGCTGGTCCGTGCTCTCGCCAGTCCTCGTCGGCCGGTCCGAGGCCGCCGGCGTACGCGGCCCAGTACACCTCGCGGCGGCGCGCGTCGGTGGTGACGACCACCGATCCGTTGGTGCCCCAGGCGATCGCGTCGAGCGAGCACACGCCGCGCACGTCACAGCCGGCTCCGCGAGCGAACGCGATCGCGCTGGCGATCCCGACCCGCAGCCCGGTGAACGGCGCCGGCCCGGTGCCGACCACCACCGCGCTCAGCTGCCCCGGAGCGACCTCTGCCTCCGCAAGGGCCTGCTCGATCATCGGCGTGAGTGCTTCCACGTGCCCACGCGGGTCAGGGCTGACGTAAGACGACAGCTCGACGAGAGCCCCGCCGTCGGGCGCCTCGACGACCCCCACGGTGGAGCCGCCCGAGGTGTCGATCGCCAGCCAACGCATGGACCCACTCTAGGAGCCGGGGAGTGTCACCTCGGCCCACCGCGGGCCGTGCCCGATCAGCCGGGCGACGCGCACGTCGGCGCCGCCCTCGCCGCGGGGCCGCTCGAGGCGGATCTCGAGCCAGTCCTCGCTGAGCTGCTCCACGAGCCCCTCGCCCCACTCGACCACCGTGACCGAGTCCTGCAGGGAGGAGTCGAGGTCGAGGGCGTCGACCTCGTCGAGGGAGCCGAGGCGGTAGGCGTCCACGTGCACGAGGTCGGGACCGGACCCGAGCGAGGGGTGGGCGCGGGCGATGATGAAGGTGGGTGAGGCGACCTGGCCGCGCACGCCCAGCCCCGCCCCGATCCCCTGGGTGAGCGTGGTCTTGCCGGCGCCGAGATCGCCCACCAGCACCACCAGGTCGCCCGCCAGGAGCAGGCTCGCGAGGCGCTCGCCGAGGGCGCGGGTCTGCTCGGCATCGGCAAGGTCGATCGTCATCCGATGTACTCCCGCGGCACCCGCGCGCCCACGCGGGTGACGATCTCGTAGTTGATGGTGCCGACGGCGTCGGCCCAGTCCTGCGCGGTGGGCTCGCCGTCGTCTCCCGGCCCGAAGAGCACAGCCCTGTCGCCCGCCCGTGCCTGCGCTTCGCCGATGTCGAGCACGAACTGGTCCATACAGACCCGGCCGGCGATGCGGTAGCGGTGACCGCCGACCTGCACCTCGGCGGCGTTGCTGGCGTGCCGGGGGATGCCGTCGCCGTAGCCGAGCGGCACCACGGCGAGCTGAGTGTCGGTGCGGGTGGTGTAGGTGTGGCCGTAGGAGACGCCCTGTCCGGCGGGCGCGGCCTTGACGAGCGCCAGCTGGGCCTCGAGCCGCATCGAAGGGCGCAGCCCGAGGCGGCTCGGCTCGGTGGCCGGGAGCGGCGACAGCCCGTAGGTGGCCAGGCCGGGGCGCACGAGGTCGTAGTGGACGCTCGGCTCGGTGAGGGTGGCCGCGGAGTTGGCGAGGTGGCGCACCTCGAGGTGGGCGCCCGCGGCCTCGGCGAGCCGGACCGCCTCGGCGAAGACCTCGAACTGGGCGCGCACGCTGGCGTGGTCGACCTCGTCGGCGCGAGCGAGGTGGGAGAACGCGCCGACCACCTCGACCAGACCCTCGGCCTGCGCCGCGACCGCCTCGTGGAGCATGTCGGTCCACGCAGGCAGGAACTGACCGCCACGCCCCATCCCGGTGTCGACCTTGAGGTGGATCCTCGCCGCCTTGCCCGCCTCGGCGGCCGCCGCACGAACCTCCGCGAGCGCCCACGGCGCCGATACCGCGAGATCGACCTCCGCACCCACGCACTCGGCCAGCGGCGCCCCCGGCGCGTACAGCCACGCCAGCAGCCTGCCGACATCGCCAGCGTTGCGCAGCGCGAGCGCCTCACTCAGCTGCGCCACGCCGAGCCAGCTCGCCCCCGCCTCCCGCGCCGCCCGCGCCACCGGCACCAGCCCGTGACCGTAGGCGTCGGCCTTGACCACGGCCATCACCTCGGCGGAACCCGCGTACTCGCGCAACCGGCCGACGTTGGCGCGGATCGCCGCCAGGTCGATCGTGGCGCGCGCCGGGTAGTAGCTCACGTGCGCCAGTCTGCCAGCCCACCCCACCCCCGCTTTCAACGCTCTTCCGGCACCAGAACGATTTCAACGCTCTTCCGGCACCACGGCCCTTTCAACGCTGTTCGGGCGGGTGTGCTCCTGCGCCGGAAGAGCGTTGAAACCCTCGCCGTGCCGGAAGAGCGTTGAAATCAGAGGAGAGCGCGGAGGGTGGCGGGCAGTGCGGCGACGATGTCGCCTGCCACGATCGGGGCGCCGTCGCTCGCGAGCCGCCCCGCGCGCCCGTGCACCAGTGCAGCGAGAGCCGCCACGCGCGCCACCGGCACATCCGTCAGCCCGGCCAGCAACGCGCCGAGGACACCGGCCAGGACATCGCCCGAGCCAGCCGTGGCGAGCCATGGCGTGCCGTCGGCCTGGGCGTAGGTCTCGCCGTCGGGGGCGACGACGACCGTGGTGGCCCCCTTGAGCAGCACCGTCGCGCCGGTCAGCTCGGCCGCGCGCGCCGCCCAGCGCCGCGGATCCTGCTCGACGGCGTCACGCGCCACGCCCTCGCCCCGCGCCGTGAGCAGGGTCGCCAGCTCGCCGGCGTGCGGCGTCAGCACCACCCTCGCCTCGCCGAGGTCGTGGGGCAGCAGGTCCAGCGCCCCGGCGTCGACCACCAGCCCGACGGCGTCGCTCACGGCGGTCTCGATCGTCGCCCGGATCTCGGCGCGCCTGGGCTCGTCGGCGCCGCCGACGCCCGGCCCGCCCCCCCACGCCTGCACCCGGCCCGGACCCGGAACGACCTCCGGCCAGCGGGACAGCACCAGGTGCTCGGCCCGTGGTGGTCCGAGGTAGCGCACCATCCCGCAGCCCGTCCGCACCGCCCCGCCGACACTCAGCACCGCGGCCCCCGGGTACGCCTCCGATCCCGCGACCACGCCGAGCACACCGCGCGTGTACTTGTGGTCCTGCGCCGCGGGCGCCGGCCAGAGGTCGGCCACGTCGGCGTCCAGCAGCCGCGCCACCGCAGGCGCCTGTGCCGCGAGCGACTCCTCGATCCCGAGCGAGGTCACCTGCACCCGACCCGCGAGCCTGTCGCCCGGGGGCAGCAGCAGCCCCGCCTTCGCGCCACCGAATGTCACGGTCAGGTCGGCGGCGAGCACCGGCCCACCTGCGGCTCCGGTGTCCGCGTCCACGCCGCTGGGGATGTCGACCGCGACCACGGCCGGCGGGATCGGCGCCGCGTCGGCCACCTGCCGCAGCAGCTCGACCACCTCCCCCGCCACACCGCGCAGCGGCCCGCTCACACCGATCCCGGCGAGAGCGTCCACCCAGACGTCGGCCCGGTCGGCGACCTGGCGCAGCTCGTCCCAGTCGCGCGGTTCCGGCGCGCTCAGGTCCAGCACGTCCACACCGGCCGTGCGCACCGCCTCCAGGCCTGCTGCGTGCACACCGGACCGGGTCAGCGCGACCACCACCTCGACCGACATGGCCAGATCGGCGGCCGCGTACAGCCCGTCGCCGCCGTTGTTGCCCCCGCCCACCAGGACGAGCACCATCGGGTCCATGGTCGGCTCCGGGCTCGAGGTCGGCAGCAGCCCACGCACCGCCTCGGCCACTGCGGCCGCGGCCCGCTGCATCAGCGGATCCCCCGCCGCGAGCGCCGGCGCCTCTGCGGCCCGGATCGCCTCAGCCGTCCAGCCGCTGATCATCACGCACCGTTCCCGCTGGCGATCGCGATCGCCGAGGCGATACCCGCATCGTGCGAGATCGACAGGTGCCAGTGCGTCACCCCGAGCCGATCGGCCACCTCGGCCACCGTGCCTGTGATCTCCACCCGCGGTGGCCCGCCGACCACGCGGTGCACGGTGCAGTCGTGCCACCGCATCCCGCCGGGTGAGCCGAGCGCCTTCGCGATCGCTTCCTTGGCGGCGAACCGCGCGGCCAGCGAGTTCGGAGGCAGGTCCCGCTCAGCCTCGGTGAACAACCGCTCCCGCAGCCGTGGCGCGCGATCGAGCGCGAGCAGGAACCGGGTGACGTCCACCACGTCGATGCCCACCCCGACCACGGACCCACCCGGACCAGCAGGACCGGGCCGTGCTCCGCCGTCGGACATCACGCTCGAAGCAGCCTTACTCGACCGTGACCGACTTGGCGAGGTTGCGCGGCTGATCCACGTCGAGGCCCTTGGCGCTGGCGAGCTCCGCAGCGAAGATCTGCAGCGGCACCACGGTGACGAGCGGCGCGAGCAGCGTGGGCGTCTGCGGCACCCGGAACACGTAGTCGGCGAACGGCTCCACGCCGTCGTCGCCATCCTCGGCGATCACGAGGGTGCGGGCACCACGCGCCCGGATCTCCTGGATGTTGGAGATCACCTTGCCGTGGAGCTGGTCGCGCCCACGCGGCGAGGGCACGATCACGAACACCGGCTGCCCCTCCTCGACCAACGCGATCGGACCGTGCTTGAGCTCGCCCGCAGCGAACCCCTCGGCGTGGATGTAGGCGAGCTCCTTGAGCTTGAGCGCGCCCTCGAGCGCGACCGGGAAGCCCACGTGGCGCCCGAGGAACAGCACCGTGGGCACGTCCTTCATCGAGCGCGCGACCTCGCGGACCTGCTCGGCCTGATCGACCATCCGCTGCACCTTCTCGGGCATCGCGCGGAGCTGGTCGAGGTCCTCGCGGATCTCGTCGGGGAACTTGTTGCCCCGCAGCTGGGCCAGGTAGAGGCCGAGCAGGTAGCAGGCAGTGATCTGGGCCAGGAACGCCTTGGTGGAGGCGACCGCCACCTCGGGGCCGGCGTGGGTGTAGAGCACGGCGTCGGACTCGCGCGGGATCGTGGAGCCGTGCGTGTTGACGATCGCCAGCACCTTGGCGCCCTGCTCGCGCGCGTGCCGGACCGCCATGATCGTGTCCATCGTCTCGCCCGACTGGCTGATCGCGACCACGAGGGTGCGCTCGTCGACCACCGGGTCGCGGTAGCGGAACTCGTGCGCAAGCTCCACCTCGGTGGGGATCCGGCACCAGTGCTCGATCGCATACTTGGCCACGTGCCCGGCGTAGGCGGCCGTGCCGCACGCGATCACCACGATCTTGTCGACGCTGCGCAGCACCGACTCCGGGATGCGCATCTCGTCGAGCACGAGCTTGCCGTCCTCGGCCGCGCGTCCCAGCAGCGTGTCGGCGACCGCCTGCGGCTGGTCGTGGATCTCCTTCTCCATGAAGGAGGAGAACCCACCCTTGACGGCGGCGCTCGCGTCCCAGTCGACCGTGTACCGCTTGGCCTCGGCCGGGTTGCCCTCGGCGTCGGTGACCTTCACGCTGTCCGCGGTGATCGTCACCACCTGGTCCTGGCCCATCTCCATCGCCTCGCGCGTGCTGGCGATGAAGGCCGAGACGTCGGAGCCGAGGAAGTTCTCGCCCTCTCCGAGGCCGATCACCAGCGGCGAGTTGCGGCGCGCACCCACCACGGTGCCGGGTTGGTCGGCGTGCGTGGCGAGCAGCGTGAACGCACCCTCGAGACGGCCCACGGTGGCGCGCATCGCGGCGGTGATGTCGCCGTGCTCGCCGTAGGCCGCCGCCAACAGGTGCGCGACCACCTCGGTGTCGGTCTCCGAGAGGAACGTGACGCCCTGCTCCACCAGCTCGCGCTTGAGCTGGTGGAAGTTCTCGATGATGCCGTTGTGGATCAGGGCGAGCTTGCCGCCGCCGGCGAGGTGCGGGTGGGCGTTGGCATCGGTGGGACCACCGTGCGTGGCCCAGCGTGTGTGACCGATCGCCGAGGTGCCCGCCGGGATCCGCCGCGAGTCCAGCTCCTCGATCAGGTTCGTGAGCTTGCCGGCCTTCTTGGCGCTCACCAGTCCCTCGGGTGTGACGACGGCGACACCCGCCGAGTCATAACCCCGGTACTCCAGCCGCCGCAGCCCTTCCACGACGACCTCGAGAGGCCGCTCGCTGGGCGCGTCCGGGCCCACGTATCCGACGATTCCGCACATGGTGGACAGGGTAACGGCGGCCCCCGCCCTCCCGCGCACTGCCCGCATCCGCTCGCGCCGATCGGGCCGAGAATGTGCGCGACGGGGGTGCGAGTGACAGAGTGTGTTCCCGTGACCGAGGTCTCCACGAGCAACGACGCCCCGTTCGTCGAGTTCGACCGCAGCGAGTGGTCTCGGCTCGCAGAGGCGACGCCGCTGCCGCTGACGCAGGCCGACATCGACAACCTGCGCGGTCTGGGTGATCCGATCGACCTGCGCGAGGTGGACACCGGGTACCGCCCGCTGTCGCGGCTGCTGACCCTGTACGTGGAGGCGTCGCAGCACCTGCGCACGGCCACGTCCACGTTCCTGGGCGAGTGGACGCACCCGACGCCGTTCGTGATCGGTGTCGCGGGCTCGGTCGCGGTGGGCAAGTCGACCGCGTCTCGACTGCTGCGCGAGATGCTCCGCCGCTGGCCGCAGACCCCCCGGGTGGAGCTGGTCACCACCGACGGCTTCCTCTACCCCAACGCCGAGCTCGAGCGCCGCGGGCTGATGGAGCGCAAGGGATTCCCGGAGTCCTACGACCGGCGTGCGCTGCTCCGCTTCCTCGAGCAGGTCAAGGGCGGCGCACCCCAGGTGCACGCCCCGGTCTACAGCCACCTCACCTACGACATCGTCCCCGAGGCGCAGATCACCGTGCGCAACCCGGACGTGCTGATCGTCGAGGGCCTCAACGTGCTCGCCCCGGCACGGGTGACCGCGGCCGGCGAGGCCTCGCTGGCGGTCAGCGACTTCTTCGACTTCTCGATCTACATCGACGCCGAGGTGAAGCACATCCGCCGCTGGTACGTGGAGCGGTTCGGCGACCTGCGCAGCACCGCGTTCGCCGACCCGCGCTCCTACTTCCACCGGTACGCGGCGCTCAGCGACGAGCAGGCCCGCGAGCGCGCACTGCAGATCTGGTCGAGCATCAACGAGCCGAACCTGGTGGAGAACGTGCTTCCCACGCGGGGCCGTGCGACGCTCGTGCTGACCAAGGATGCCGAGCACCGGATCAGTCGGGTGCGGTTGCGGAGGATCTGACATGGCACGCGACGTGCTGACCACCCGGGCCGGGCTGCTTCGTGGGATGGTCGACGGCGGTGCTGGGCTCGTGCGGTTCCGTGGCGTCCCGTACGCGGCCGCCCCGGTCGGTGACCTCAGGTTTGCCGAGCCCGAGCCGCACCCGGGCTGGGAGGGGGTGCGGGACGCCGTCGAGCCGGGGCCCACACCGTTGCTGCCGCTCTCCTCGGAGACGTCCTCGATCCCCGAGCCCGCCACCCCGGGCGAGGAGATCCTCAATCTCAACGTCACCGCACCGATCGAGCGTGAGGGCCTGCTCCCCGTGTATGTGTGGATCCACGGCGGTGGGTACGTGGGTGGCAGCCCGAACGGCGGCTGGTTCGATGGCGCGAGCCTCGCCCGCTCTGGCGCCGTGGTGGTCACCATCACCTATCGGCTCGGGCTCGAGGGCTTCGGTCACATCCCCGGCGCACCCGACAACCGCGGCGTGCTCGACTGCCTCGCCGCGCTCCGCTGGGTGCAGCAGGAGATCGCCGGCGTGGGTGGCGACCCGGAGCAGGTCACGGTCGGCGGTCAGAGCGCGGGCGGCGGGCTGGTGCTCTCGCTGCTGTCGTCGCCGCAGGCGCGCGGCTTGTTCCGCGCGGCCGTGGTGCACTCCGCCCCGTTGCCGGACATCGCTCCCGAGGGCGCAGCTCGCCTCGGTGCTCGGGTCTCACGTGAGCTCGGCGTCGAGAACTCACGGGAGGGCTGGCGCGGGCTGAGTCGCGAGGTGCTCGCGGCCGCCGACCGTGGGCTGGAGGACGGCAGTGTCTGGTCGAGTCTGACCCAGCTGCACCGCGCGCTCTCCCGCACCGGCCCGCTGACTGCGGTGGGCCCGATCGTGGGCACCGACCTGGTCCACGACCCGCTGACCGCGCTCGCCGAGCACGACGACCGGCCGCTGCTGATCGGCGCCACGAGCCACGAGTTCAATCCCGCGACCGCGTTGCTGGAACAGCCTCTCGAGCACGTCACCCCCACACCGGTGCTGGGAGCCGCGGGTCTACCGGCGCCGCTCGCGCGCGCTTACCCACGTGCGTACCCGGGCCTGTCGGCGGCCGAGCTGCTCGGGCAGGCGCTCACCGACCGGGCGTTCCGGATGACCGCGCTGCAGGTCGCCGCCGCCCGTGACCGGGCCGGAGCGCCCGTGGGCGTCTGGGACTTCCGCTGGCACCCTGAGCACGGCCCTGCCCGCCACTGCATCGACCTCCCCTTTGCATGGGATGTGCTGGGCGGTGAACGCGTGGATCGCATCGCGGGCGAGCACCCGCCGACGGCACTGGCGACCGAGATGAGCGGCGACGTCGCCGCCTTCGTCCGCTCCGCCGTCGTGCCCTGGCAGGAGTACACACCGGACAATCCGGCGGCGAAGGTCTACGACGAGACACCCTGGGTGGGCCGCGACCCCTTCCGGTTCGAACGCCTCGGCCTCGAGGTGATCTGAGCCGACCTACCTGGTGAGTCGACGAGGGACAACGTGCCGCTCAGGCGGCGTCGACGACGGCGTTCTCCTCGGCGGCGTCAGCCTTGGTGGCCTCGGTGGCGGGCTGGCTCGGCGCGCCGAAGAACTTGCGCATCACAGCGTCGATCACGGTGCCGAGCACGACGCCGAGCACGAGACCCACACCCACGGCCAGCAGCGGCTGGTCGTGCAGGAAGGCACCGGCACTGATGCCGAGCAGGGTGGAGTAGATCGCCCAGCACACCGCGCCGATCCCCGCGAACAGGATGAACCGCCGGCGCGGGAAGCCGAGTGCGCCTGCTGACATGTTCACGGCCACGCGGCCGATCGGGATGTAGCGGGCGGCGAGGATGAACGCACCACCACGGTGCTCCAGCGTGTGCTCCGCCCAGGCGAGCGTGCGGGCGCCGCGCTTGCCGTGGAAGATGCGGAACTTCCGCAGCGGCACCTTGGTACCGATCGCGTAGGCGATCACGTCACCGACGAATGCGCCGACCGCCGCCGCCGGGAGAATCGCCCACAGCGGTGGGCCGTCCCCGGTCATCGACAGGCTGGCCAGTGTGATGACCACGCTCTCGCTCGGCACCGGCGGGAAGAACCCGTCGATGATCGTGAACACGAGCATGAGCAGGATGCTCCAGGGGGTGCCGGCGAGCTGCAGCACCACATCGCCGAGGCTCGCCAACCACGCCGCCACGGTCTCCGCGGCGCCGGCGAGTCCCTCGAGCATGTTCCGGTTCCTCCCACTGAGCGTCGAACACAGGCAACGCTATGTGCCGGAAGCGACATCACGCCATCTGGTATTCCCTGATCATGGTGGGGGTTGTCCCCCGGGCGCCTCCACCGAGGGGACCGGATCACCGAGCGTGGGTCATCCTTCAGACGGACCCGCCGGCCGTCAGCCCAACGCCAACCGGTCGGCGACCACACCAGCGAGGCGGTCAGCCTCTTGCTCCGCCTGCTCGGCCGTGGCGGCCTCGACCATCACGCGGACCAACGGCTCGGTGCCGGAGGGGCGGTGCAGGACGCGCCCGGTCTCGCCGAGTCGCGCCTCGGCGTCGAGGATCGCGGCGCCGAGCGCCTCGTCCGAGGCCACCCGAGCCTTGTCTACGCCCGAGACGTTGATCAGCACCTGGGGAAGGCGCTCGACGGCGGAGGCCAGGTCGCCCAGCGTGCGTCCCGTCTGCGCCACTCGCGAGGCGAGCTGGAGCGCGGTGAGCACGCCGTCACCGGTGGTGGCGTGGTCGGCGAGGATGAGGTGCCCGGACTGCTCGCCACCGAGGCTGAAGCCGCCGGCGCGCATCGCCTCGAGCACGTAACGGTCGCCCACGCCGGCCTGCACGGTCTCGATACCGGCCTCGCGCATGGCGAGCAGCAGCCCGAGGTTGCTCATCACCGTGACCACGAGCGTGTCGTGGGCGAGCGCACCCCGCTCCTTGAGCGCAGCGGCGAGCACGCCCATGATCTGGTCGCCGTCCACGAGCGTGCCGGTGTGGTCCACGGCGAGGCAGCGGTCGGCATCACCGTCGAACGCGACACCCAGGTGCGCCTCCGAAGCGACCGTGACGGCCTGCAGCTGCTCGGGGTGGGTCGATCCGCACTTCTCGTTGATGTTGCGGCCGTCGGGTGAGGCGTTGATGACCACCACGTCGGCTCCCGCTTCGCGCAGCGCGACCGGGCCGACCTCGCTGGCAGCTCCGTTGGCGCAGTCGACGGCGATTCGCAGCCCGGTGAGGTCGTGCTGGAGGCTGCCCAGGAGGTGCTCGACGTAGCGCTCGCCCGAGGAGCCGCGGTCCAGCGTGATGCGGCCGACGGACCCGTGCGTAGGTCGTTCCCACTCCTGGTTCAGCGCGGCCTCGATCGCGTCCTCGACGGCGTCGTCGAGCTTGTGTCCGCCGCGTGCGAAGAACTTGATGCCGTTGTCCTGCATCGGGTTGTGCGAGGCCGAGATCATCACGGCGAGGTCGGCGTTCTCTGCGCCGGTCAGGTAGGCCACCGCCGGGGTGGGCAGCACGCCGAGGTCGTCGGTGTCGACTCCTGCGGAGGCGAGGCCGGCCACCATCGCGGCGGCGAGGAACTGGCCGGAGACCCGCGGGTCTCGGCCGACGATCGCGCGGGGCCGGTGCCCCTCGAAGGTTCCCTGCTGCGCCAGCACGCGCGCGGCGGCGGCTCCGAGGGCGAGGGACAGGTCAGCGGTGACCTCGCGGTTGGCGAGGCCCCGGACCCCATCGGTCCCGAACAGTCGACTCATGGTCACCTTCCGTGATGCCGGGTGCGTGGAGACACCAAGACGGACGGTGGAAGTATCCACCGTCCGTCGTGATGATGCAGCGTGACTCGCGTCAGCGCTTGGAGTACTGCGGCGCCTTGCGGGCCTTCTTGAGCCCGGCCTTCTTGCGCTCGGTGGCGCGGGCGTCACGGGTGAGGAAGCCGGCCTTCTTCAGCGTGGCGCGGTTGCTGTCGGTGTCGATCGCGTTGAGCGCGCGAGCGATCGCGAGCCGGAGCGCGCCGGCCTGGCCGGAGGTGCCGCCGCCGTTGATGCGGGCGACCACGTCGAACCGGCCCTGCAGGTCGAGCACGGTGAACGGGGAGTTCACGAGCTGCTGGTGCAGCTTGTTCGGGAAGTAGGTCTCGAGCGCACGCCCGTTGACCTTGAACTCGCCGGTTCCCGGCACGAGGCGGACTCGCGCCACGGCCTCCTTGCGGCGGCCCAGGGCCGCGCCCGGAGCGGTGATCGACTGGCCACGCCCCTCGGGCGCGGTCGACTCGGAGGTGTACGAGGTGAGCTCGCCATCCTCGGTGCTCGCGGTGGGCTCGGTGATGGTCTCGACTCCTGGCTGCGCCACTGGATACTCCTTGGTGTCAGGCGCGCTTACTGCGCGACCTGGGTGATCTCGAACGACTGGGGCTGCTGCGCGCTGTGCGGGTGCTCGGCGCCTGTGTAGACCTTGAGCTTGCGCAGCTGGGCGCGCCCGAGGGAGGTCTTGGGGAGCATGCCGCGGATCGCCTTCTCGACCACACGCTCGGGGCGGGTGGCGAGCAGCTGCGCGTAGCTCGTGGCCTTGAGCCCGCCCGGGTAACCGGAGTGGCTGTAGGCGATCTTGTCCTCGCGCTTGCTGCCGGTGAGGGCGACCTTGTCGGCGTTGATGACGATGACGAAGTCACCACCATCGACGTGCGGCGCGAAGGTCGGCTTGTGCTTGCCCCGCAGCAGCGTGGCGGCCTGGCTCGCGAGCCGGCCGAGGACCACGTCGGTGGCGTCGATGACGTACCAGTTGCGCTCGGCCTCATTGGCCTTGGGGGTGAACGTACGCACGGAGCTGAACCTTCGATCTGGTGTAGTTCCCTGCCACCGTCGCGCCGCGCCGGACTCACGCACCCAGCAGGGTGATCATGAGTGGACGCACGCGGACCGGTCAGCAGGAGCTGTAGGTCTGTCGCGGGCGGGACACGAACGCAGCATCGCGGACACTCAGCAGGAACCGAACGACCGCATGCATGCGCGTGCACGCACAACGACGTCCCAGAGTACCTGTCGCCCGCGCTCGGGTCAAAGCGAGGC
>NZ_JBMDXJ010000456.1:0-2722 GCF_048594945.1 Pseudactinotalea sp.
CGGGTGGCCCGGTTGACGCCGAGCAGCAGCAGCCCCGTGGCCATCGGGTCGAGCGTGCCCGCATGACCCACCTTCTTGGTGCCGGCCAGACGACGAACCCGCGAGACGACGTCGTGAGACGTCATGCCCGCGGGTTTGTCGACCAGCACGACGCCGTCACCGACGCCGCTCATGTCTAGTCCTCGTCGGCAGCCGGCTCGGCCGGCTTGCGGTACGGGTCCGCCTCACCGGCGAAGGTCGCGCTCTCGCGCGCCTTCGCCAGCTCCGCGTCGCGTGCCGCGGCCTCGGAGAGGGCAGCCTCGAGATGGGCCGCCGTCTCCGGGACGGCGTCGAGCGTGAACTCCAGGGTGGGCGTGAGCCGCACACCGGTCTGCTTGCCGACCTCGGACCGGATCAGGCCGGTGGCCGAGGCGAGCGCGGTCGCCGAGTCCTCGCGCGCCTGCTCGTCACCCAGCACCGTGTAGAACACGGTCGCGTGCTGCAGGTCGCCCGTGACGCGCACCTCGGTCACCGTGACGAACCCCAGGCGAGGGTCCTTGACACGGGTGTCGAGCATGCGCGCCACGATCTCGTGGATACGCTCGGCGAGCTTGCGGGCTCGAGGGTGATCGGTCATCACTGCTCCTAGTCGCGGGGCTTCTCGCGGATCTCGAAGGTCTCGATGACGTCACCCTCGCTGACGTCCTTCTGCCCGAGACCGATACCGCACTCGAAGCCCTCGCGGACCTCGGTGACGTCATCCTTCTCGCGCCGCAAGGACTCGATCGTGAGGTTCTCGGCGAGCACCACACCGTCGCGCAGCAGGCGAGCCTTGCTGCCGCGGCGGATGATCCCCGAGCGGACGATCGAACCGGCGATGTTGCCGAACTTCGAGGACCGGAAGACCTGTCGGATCTCCGCAGAGCCGAGCTGGACCTCCTCGTACTCCGGCTTGAGCATGCCCTTAAGGGCTGCCTCCACATCCTCGATCGCCTGGTAGATGACCGAGTAGTACTTGACGTCGACGCCCTCGCGATCGGCCATCTCGGCGACTCGCGGTGCGGTGCGCACGTTGAACCCGATGATGACCGCGTTGTCCACGGTGGCGAGGTTGACGTCGTTCTGCGTGATCGCACCCACACCGCGGTGGATGATCCGCAGGTCGACCTCGTCGCCCACGTCGATCTTGAGCAGCGCGTCCTCCAGCGCCTCCACGGCACCGGACACGTCGCCCTTGAGCACGAGGTTGAGGGTCTCGACCTTGCCGGCCTCCAACGCCTGGGTGAAGTCCTCGAGCGAGACGCGCTTGCGGCGCTTCGCCAGCGTGGCGGCGCGCTCGGCGGCCTCACGCTTGTCGGCGATCTGCCGCGCAGTGCGGTCGTCCGGGGCCACCAGGAAGGAGTCACCTGCACGCGGGACCGAGGTCAGACCGAGCACCTGCACCGGCCGCGCCGGCAGCGCGACGTCGAGGTTCTCGCCGTGCTCGTCGAACATCGCACGCACACGGCCGTGGGCCGTTCCCGCCACGATCGAGTCACCCACGGCGAGCGTGCCGGACTCGACCAGCACCGTGGCCACGGCGCCGCGGCCACGGTCGAGGTTCGCCTCGACCGCCACACCGCGCGCCGCCTTGTCGGGGTTGGCGCGCAGATCGAGCGCCGCGTCCGCGGTCAGCAGCACCGCCTCGAGGAGGTCGTCGATGCCGATCCGCTGCTTGGCGGAGACGTCCACGAACATCGTGTCGCCGCCGTACTCCTCGGCCACCAGGTTGTACTCGGTGAGCTGAGCGCGGATCTTGTCCGGGCTCGCGCCCTCCTTGTCGATCTTGTTGACCGCCACGACGATCGGCACGTCGGCCGCCTGCACGTGGTTGATCGCCTCGACCGTCTGCGGCATCACGCCGTCATCGGCCGCGACCACCAGGATCGCGATGTCGGTGACCTTCGCACCGCGCGCACGCATGGCGGTGAACGCCTCGTGACCCGGGGTGTCGATGAAGGTGATCGCCCGGTCGGCGCCTTCGTGCTCGGCGTGCACCTGGTACGCACCGATGTGCTGGGTGATGCCTCCGGCCTCGTCCCCGGCCACGTCGGTGCGCCGGATCGCGTCCAGCAGCGCCGTCTTACCGTGGTCGACGTGACCCATCACGGTCACGACCGGCGGGCGCGCCTCGAGGTCGTCATCGCTCTCGGCGGCCACTTCGGCCTCGAGGTCGATGTCGAAGGACTCGAGCAGCTCGCGGTCCTCCTCCTCGGGCGAGACGATCTCGATCACGAAGCCGAGCTCGGCCCCGAGCGTCTGGAACGTCTCTTCGTCGAGCGACTGCGTGGCCGTGGCCATCTCACCGAGGTGGAACAGCACGGTGACCAGGCTCGCCGGGTTGGCGTCGATGCGGTCCGCGAAGTCGTTCAGCGAGGCGCCGGCTCGGATCCGGATGACGGTGTTGCCGTCACCACGGGGAACACTGACGCCGCCGATCGACGGCGCGCCCTGCTGCTCGAACTCGAGACGCTTCGCGCGCTTGCTCTTGCGGCCTCGTGCGGGGCGCCCACCGGCGCGACCGAACGCGCCCTGTGTGCCACCGCGGCCACCGCGGCCACCGCCGCGACCGCCGCCGAAGCCACCGCCGGCGCCAGGACCGCCGCCGGGGCGACCGCCGAAGCCGCCGCCACCGCCGCCGGGACCGCCGCCACCGGGACGACCGCGACCGCCGCCGGCGCCGCCGCGGGCGGGGGCGCCCGGG
>NZ_JBMDXJ010000457.1:0-5436 GCF_048594945.1 Pseudactinotalea sp.
ATGCGGCGCAACCGGAAGAACGCCGCGGGAACGCAGGCTCAGCGGCCCGGCAGTGCGCCAGGTCCGAAGGACCCGTGGGCCGGAGTCAGCACCGCGGAGCTGAGCACCCGCGCCGGCTCGGCCCTGGTGGCACTCGACAACGACGTGCGGTCCTCGGCCAACGAGCTCGCGTTCGCCGAGGCGCAGTTCGGCATCGAGGCGACGCGCGAGTTCAAGGCCACGCTCGAGCAGGCGCAGCAGCAGCTCGGCCAGGCGTTCGCCATCCAGCAGCAGCTGGGCGACTCGACCCCGGAGCCGGAGCCGGCTCAGCGCCAAGGGCTGATCGAGATCCTGCAGCTGTGCCAGGCGGCCGACGAGGCGCTCGACTCCCAGACGACCGCGCTCGGCGAGCTGCGCGCGCTGCAGGACCGCGCGCCCGCGCTGCTCGACGAGCTCGACCAGCGTGCCCGCGAGCTCGAGGCGCGTGTGCCGGCCGCCCGCGACACGCTCAGGCAGCTCGGTGCGACCTACCCGGCGACCGCTCTCGCGACCGTGGCGAAGGCGCCCGACCAGGCGCAGGCGCTGCTGGACTCGGCCGAGCAGTCCGTGGCCGAGGGGCGCTCGCGCGTGCAGGCCGACGACCGCGGCACGGCGGTGGCGTTCGCCCGCACGGCGGAGGACGCGCTGCACCAGGTCGGCGCGCTGCTGGAGATGGTCGCGCAGGCAGGGCAGACGCTCGCGGATGCGAGTGGGCAGCTCGACGGCGCGATCGCCTCGCTGACCTCGGACGTCTCCGACGCGGGTCGTCTCGCACCCTCGGACCCGACGATCGCGCCCGCGGTGCAGCGGGCCCAGGCCGCGCTGCAGGCAGGTGCCACCGCGAAGACCGGCGGCGACCCCATCGCGGCGCTGAACGAGCTCGCGGCCGCCGAGCAGTCGCTGGACGCCGCGCTGGCGCCCCGACGTGAGCAGGAGCAGGTGCAGGCCCGTGCCGGCAGCCAGCTCGTCGCCCAGATCACGTCTGCCGAGAGCGCGGTGCGGCAGGCGAACACGTTCATCGAGACGAACCGAGGCGTGGTCGCGTCCACGGCGCGCACGCGGCTCGCGACCGCCAACGAGGCGCTCGCTCGGGCACGCAGCCTGCAGCAGAGCGACGTGCAGGCCGCACTCACGGCTGCGCGCGCGGCCCAGGACGCAGCATCCGGCGCGATGCAGCTGGCGCAGAACGATGTCAACGGGTGGCGGCGCACGCAGGAGCGCAGCGCCGGTGGTGGGTATTACGGCCGCTCCGGCGGGATCGACGGCGGCTCACTGATCCTGGGAGGCATCCTCAACGAGGTGATGCGCGGCGGTAGCCGTTCCTCGGGTGGACGAAGCTACGGCGGCGGGTGGGGCGGCAGCGGATCCCGCAGCGGTGGTGGATTCGGCGGGGGCAGCCGCAGCGGCGGCTCCAGGATGGGCCGCAGCATGGGCTCGGTGAGCCGCAGCTCCGGGAGCCGACGTAGCGGCGGAAGCAGCCGCCACTCGGGCGGTGGGAGGCGCCGATAGGCCACGGACTCTCAGCGAACACTCATCCGCATCTGACAGCATCGACCCGACCAGACGAAGGGGAACACCTCATGAGCGAGAAGCAGACCATTCTGGGGCGCATCGCCCAGCTCACCCGCGCCAACATCAACGCGCTGCTCGATCGGGCCGAAGACCCGGAGAAGATGATCGACCAGCTGATCCGCGACTACACGAACAACATCGCCGAGGCCGAGCAGGCGATCGCGCAGACGATCGGCAACCTCCGGCTGGCCGAGCAGGACTACAACGAGGATGTCGCAGCCGTCAGCGAGTGGGGCAACAAGGCCCTCGCGGCGTCACAGCGTGCGGACCAGGCCCGCGCCGCCGGGGACACCGCCGCTGCGGACCGGTACGACAATCTCGCCAAGGTCGCGCTCCAGAAGCAGATCGGCTTCGAGAACGAGGTGAAGCAGAGCGAGCCGCTGCTCGCCTCGCAGAACGAGGTCGCCGAGAAGCTCAAGCAGGGCCTCGCGGTCATGAAGGACAAGCTCAACGAGCTGAAGACCAAGCGGGACCAGCTGGTCGCGCGCGCGAAGTCTGCCGACGCGCAGGCCAAGGTGCAGGAGGCAGTGGGTTCGATCAATGTGCTCGACCCCACCAGCGAGCTGTCCCGGTTCGAGGAGCAGGTGCGCCGCCAGGAGGCTCAGGTGGCCGGCCAGGCGGAGCTGCAGGCGTCCTCGCTCGACGCGCAGTTCGCCGAGCTGGAGACCGCAGGCGATGTGCTGGAGGTCGACGCCCGCTTCGAGGCCCTCAAGCGCGGCAACCAGCCGGCTGTCGAGGACGCCCCGGTCCAGCCGGCGATCGAGGACGCGCCGGTCACAGACCGGCAGTAACCGGCACTGGGAGGTGCCAACGAAGGGTCCGGCCGCACGCATCGAGCCGGGCCCTTCGCACGTCCCCACTCAGTTGGTCAGCGGGCGGTAGCCCGCCAGCAGGCCGGCAATGATGCGGACGAGCGCGCTGCAACGAGCGCGCTGAGCGTGCTCAGTGGCTCAGCGACGAGCCGCGGCCCGCTCCTCGATGCGGGCAACTTCCTCGGGCTTGCCGTGGAACCGGCGCACGCTCCAGGCGACCAGCCCGAGTGCGATGAGACCCGAGAGCACCAGGGTGGTGCCGGTCCCTCGGCCGCCCGGCAACCACAAAATCGCGGGGAGCGGCCACCAGGCCGGCATCTCCGGGCGGATGAGCCACAGCACGCCGAACCCGATGATGCCGAGGGCGAACAGGCAGGAGAGCGCGATCCGCGGAACCGTCTCGACGCCCTCGGCAGCGCCCTTCATCGCCCGGATCTCGATGGGTCGCAGGCGCTTCTCCGCCCACGGGTAGCGCTGCGAGAGGATCACCAGGCCCGAGAACACCATCAGCAGCCCGGGGCCCGGCAGCACCAGCGCGACCACCCCGGCCACCACCAGGGTCCAGCCCAGCACTGTCAGCGCGACGCTGCGAAGGTTCGCCACCCGGACCTCCCTGTTCGTCGACGCCCGCTCGGCGTCGCCGTATCCATTCTCCGATGCCGCGCGGCCGTCGCGCACCGGTGGTCCACGGCACCGCCGTAGGCTGCCGACATGACCGATGGCGATGCCACCCCCGAGCCCCGACAGACGTACCTGCTGGTCGACGGCGAGAACATCGACGCGACTCTCGGGCTCAGTGTGCTCGGGCACCGACCCGCGCCCGAAGAACGGCCCAGGTGGGACCGCATCACCGAGTTCGCCTCGCGTTCGTGGGGCGCGCCGGTGCGTGGCCTGTTCTTCCTCAACGCGAGCACCGGCCAGATGCCGATGAGCTTCGTGCAGGCGCTGCTGGCGATGAGCTACCACCCGATCCCGCTGGCGGGCTCGGGTTCGGAGAAGGTCGTCGACATCGGTATCCAGCGCACGTTGGAGGCGCTGAAGGACCGCCCGGGTGATGTGCTGCTGGCCTCGCACGACGGCGACTTCCTGCCACAGCTGGAGGCACTGCTCGACGGCGAGCGGCGCGTGGGCGTGCTGTGCTTCCGGGAGTTCGTCAACGCTCGGATCACCGAGCTGACCCACGCGGGCCTGGAGTTGTTCGACCTCGAAGACGACGTGGCGGCATTCAACACGCCGTTGCCGCGGGTGCGGATCATCCCGCTCGAGGCGTTCGATCCCACGCGTTACCTGTGACCTTCCTGAACGCATTCCCGCGACCTCCACAGGCGGTTCCCAGGTAATCCTCAGGTGGTGCGCGCAGACTGATGTCCATGACCACTGCCGCACCCGAGCACGTTGAGGCCCGCCTCCTGGTGGTCGACGACGAACCCAACATTCGTGAGCTGCTCGCCGCCAGCCTGAGGTTCGCGGGCTTCGAGGTGGACACCGCCGCCGACGGCCAGCAAGCGGTGAAGAAGGCGCTCGAGAGCACACCGGACCTCGTGGTGCTCGACGTCATGCTCCCCGATCTCGACGGCTTTACCGTGACGCGGCGGCTCCGCGAGCAGGGCAAGCACATGCCGGTGGTGTTCCTCACCGCGCGCGACGACACGACCGACAAGATCGCCGGTCTCACCGTGGGCGGCGACGACTACGTGACCAAGCCGTTCAGCCTCGATGAGGTGATCGCCCGCATCCGGGCGGTGCTGCGGCGCGCCAAGACCACCGCGGCCATGGCCGAGGACTCGTTGCTGAGGGTCGGCGACCTCGAGATGGACGAGGACGCGCACGAGGTCCGTCGCTCAGGCGAGTCGATCGACCTCTCCCCCACCGAGTTCACGCTGCTGCGCTACCTCATGCTCAACTCCGGGCGGGTGCTGAGCAAGTCGCAGATCCTCGACCACGTGTGGGCGTACAACTGGGGCGGCGACGGCGCGATCGTCGAGTCCTACATCTCCTACCTGCGCCGCAAGGTCGACGCCCCGTTCGACGGTGAGCCGCTGATCCACACCAAGCGCGGAGTGGGGTACATGCTGCGCGCGCCGCAGTGAGCATCGAGCGGCCCGCACCGGCGCCAACGCGACTACGAGGGTTGCCGCTGCGATGGCGGCTCTCGCTCATCACCGCGGGGCTGATCCTCGTCGCCCTGGTGCTGACCGGAACCGCCGTGGTCGCCCTGGTGAGGAACTCTTTGATGCAGCAGGTCGACGACCAGCTCTTCGAGGCGGCGCAGTCCTACGCCGACGACGTCAGCGGCAGCGTGATGCGGGAGTGCCCACCCGAGCAGCCGCCCCGTCCGACCGACTACTTCGTGCACGTCGAGCTGTACAACGGCTGCGCGTTCCGCATCGAGGCGACCACGATCGGCGACGGCATCCAACCGGCACTGCCCGACTTGGCCGAGCCGCTCGGAGCCGGCGAGGAGTTCACGGTCGCGTCCACGTCGGGCAGCACGTTGTGGCGGGTGGGCAGCTACGCGCTGGTGTCGCCGAGCGGTGAGGTCGGCACGATGATGATCGCGGTCCCGATGACCAGCGTTCTGAAGACTGTCTCCAACCTGATCCGCACGATGGCACTCGTGGGCCTGGGGGTCGTGATCGCCGGCGCCCTCGCGGGCTACTGGGCCGTGCAGAAGTCGCTGCGCCCGCTGCGCGACATCGAGACGGCGGCCGGAGCAGTGGCAGCGGGGAACCTGTCGCAACGGGCGCCGGTGCAACCGCCCACGACCGAGGTGGGACGGCTCGGGCTCTCGTTCAACGCGATGGTCGCGGAGCTCGAGCGATCGTTCGCGGAGCGGCAGGCGTCCGAGGCCCGGATGCGGCGGTTCGTCTCCGACGCCTCGCACGAGTTGCGAACCCCGCTGGCCTCGATCCGCGGCTACGGCGAGCTGTACCGGATGGGCGCGGTCCCCGACGGTGAGGTCGGCGCGACGATGAGCCGGATCGAGAACGAGGCCAGCCGCATGGGCGGCCTCGTCAACGATCTGCTCGCGCTG
>NZ_JBMDXJ010000458.1:0-4510 GCF_048594945.1 Pseudactinotalea sp.
GTGGGAGTCAGAACCGGGTCAGGCAGCCGGCGAGCGTCAGGCCGACCGGGCGGGCCGCCTCGAGGACGTGGAGGACGGCGGCCGGGACACCGACCGCATCGCTCGCGACGCCGGCATCTCCGGCGGCGCCGCGAGCGCTGAAGAGGCCGCCGTGCACCTGGAGCCGGAGAACCGCGACGACAGCGACCCCGTCGACGTCTTCACCGAGCCTGATCTCTGAGCCCCGTCGACCTGGTGGGAGGTATCGGGCGACCACGGCCTGGCGCCGGATGACCTCGAATCACGTGGAGGAGTCGGGAGGAGTCGCGCCAGACGCGGGTGGTGAGGTGGTCAGCGGCTCTCGCATCGACCGGGCCACGGTGGCGCGGGCGGCAAGCTGGTCGTCTGGCGGGTAGCCGACCTCCTCGAGCACGAGCCCGTGCGGCGGCACCACCGCCACCGAGCTGTCCCGCTGCACGGCCTCGAGCAGGTCGCGCGGGCGGTTCGCGTCCCACCGGCCCTCCCCCACGGCGAGCGAGGCGCCCACGAGCGAGCGGACCATCGAGTGGCAGAACGCGTCGGCGCGGACCTCGGCGACCACGAGGCCGTCGACGCGGCGCCACGAGAAGTCCAGCAGCGTGCGGATCGTGGTGGCGCCTTCGCGAGGCTTGCAGTAGGCGAGGAAGTCGTGCTCGCCCACGAGCTGCTGGGCGGCGGCGTCCATCGCGGGCACGTCCAGCGACCGCGGGTGCCACAGCTGCGCACCCCGCTGCAGCGGGTCACGGCGTCCCTCGGCGTCGACGACCGTGTAGCCGTAGCGCCGCCAGATCGCGGAGAACCGTGCGTCGAACCCCTCGGGCGCGCGTCGCACGCCGTGCACCACCACGTCGCTCGGCAGCACACTCGACAGCCGCCGCCGCAGCGCCTGCTCAGGCGGCTGGTCGCTGCGCCCCGGTGCCGCTGCGAGCGCCTGCTCGGGCACGTCCACGTGCGCCACCTGCCCGCGCGCGTGCACGCCGCTGTCGGTGCGCCCCGCGACCGTGAGCGCGGCTGGACCACCCAGCCGCAGCACGGTGCCGAGCGCCTGCTCGAGCTCGCCCTGGACGCTGCGCAGGCCGGGCTGGCGAGCCCACCCGACGAAGGCTCCGCCGTCGTAGGCACAGTCGATCCGCAACCTCACGAGCCCGGGCGACACCACGAGCACCAACAGTAGGGCTCTACGCTGGCCGGGTGGCAGACCACGATGCACCTCCCACCCTGGCCGTCGACTGCGGCGGTGGCGGGATCAAGGCCTCGGTGCTCGATGCCGCCGGCACGATGCTCGCCCAACCGGTCCGCACGGTCACCCCGTACCCGCTGCCGCCCGACCGGCTGGTGGAGGTGGTCGCCGATCTCGCGGGCCAGCTCCCCGAGGCCGGGCGCGTCACGGTGGGGATGCCGGGGATGATCCGGCACGGCGTGGTGGTCGCGACGCCGCACTACGTGACCCGCTCCGGGCCCCGTACCAAGGTGCTCCCCCACCTCGTGGACGCGTGGTCCGGCTTCGACATGCGGCGCGCGCTGGAGCACCGCCTGCGCCTGCCGGCGCGCGTGCTCAACGACGCCGAGGTGCACGGCGCGGGCGTGATCGCCGGCACCGGTCTGGAGCTGATGCTCACCTTCGGCACCGGGCTGGGGAACGCGATGTACGACGGCGGCCGGCTGGCCCCGCATCTCGAGCTGAGTCAGGGGCCGGTCAAGTGGGGTCTGACCTATGACGAGTACATCGGCGAGCACGAACGGCTGCGGCTCGGTGATGCGATGTGGTCGCGCCGCGTGCGCCGCGTGATCGATGCACTGCGCCCGATGTACCTGTGGGACCGGCTGTACGTGGGCGGTGGCAACTCCCGCCGCATCGTGGGCACCGTGCTCGACAAGCTCGGCGACGACGTGGTGATCGTGCCGAACTCCGCCGGCATCGTCGGCGGGGTACGCGTGTGGTCGCTGCCCGGTCAGGCGGGCTGAGCGGCGTCAGCCTGTCGCCTCGACCTGGGTGACGACCTCCGTGATGACGTCGTGGAACGCCGCCGGCTGGTCGAGTGCGACCAGGTGTCCAGCGGCGGGGACCACCACGAGCGTGCCTGCGCGCGCGGCGTGGAGGATCCGGCGCTCCTCGGCGCGGAAGTGGTCGCGCGAACCGTTGACGAACCACACGGGGCAGTCGACGCGATCCAGCGCTGCGAGCACGTCGATGCCGCCGACCGCCTGCAGCGTGGGAACCATGGCGTCGAGGGCCACACCACCGGCGAGCAGATCGGCTGACGTGTCGCCGTCGAGCACCCTGCCCGCGAGCCAGGTGTGCAGGCCCAACCCTCGGTCGGGTAGCCGACCGATCGCCCCGGCGACCGCCAGGTACCCGGCCAGCCCGATGCCGCGCGGCTGGGTCCCTGCCGAGGCGAGGACGAGAGCCGACACAGGCTCCGCCGTCGTGCTGGCCCAGTCGATGATGACGTAGGAGCCCAACGAGAGTCCCACCACGACATGGGGTGGCTCGAGCGAGGACACGGCGGCATCGAGCACGTCGCGGCAAGCGGCGAGCGTGAACGGCTCGCCCTCGCGGGTGCCGTGGCCGGGGAGGTCCACGGCGACGTGCGGCACGCCCGCCTCCGCGAGCAAGCGTGACTGCCCTCGCCACATGGTCGCTGAGGTCCGGATCCCGTGCACGAGTACCACCGACGCCATCACGGCATGCTACGAGCCGCCCGGTCAACCCGCGGATAGCGCTCTGGGGTGATTCGCAGTCACCTGCTGGCAGCAGATCGCCCCAGATCCCTCCCGGGTCAGACGGCGACGGGCCCGCCCTGGGAGGTCATCCCGGGGCGGGCCCGTCGAAGAGGTCGCGGCGTGGTGCGCGGCGGCCTCGGCCGAGGTGGACTCAGTCCTCCTCGGACACCTTCTGCGCGTCGGCGCCACCGGCGGGCTCGAAGCCAGCGGCCTCAGCCTCCTCGGCGGTCCCGAACCAGACCTCGGCCACAGTGGCGTCGTACCACTGCGAACCCGGCACGTGGTACTTCATCGAGTCCTCGTTGCCCTTGATCTGGTGGTCGTCGTCGGGGGCGTCCGTGCCGGCCTCGTCGGTGCGGACGGCGCCCGCGAACTGCACGGGGGCCTCGGCAGCGTCCTCGGTGGCCTCGTCCTCGACGGCGTCGGTCGCCTCGTCCTCGACGGGCGCGTCGTCCTTCGGCTCGTCCTTGGCAGCGTGCTTGGCAGCCGCCTCGGCCTCCTTGACGGTCGCCTGCTTCGGGCTGTAGGTCTCCATCACGAGCTCGATGACCGCCATGGGGGCGTTGTCGCCCTTGCGGGGGGCCACCTTGGTGATGCGGGTGTAGCCACCCGGACGCTCCGCCATCGCGGGCGCGATGTCGGCGAAGAGCGTGTGGACCACGTCCTTGCGCGAGATCACGGCGAGCACCTGGCGGCGTGCGGACAGGTCGCCGCGCTTGGCCTTGGTGATGAGCCGCTCAGCGAGGGGACGCAGACGCTTGGCCTTGGCCTCCGTCGTCTTGATGCTGCCGTGCTCGAAGAGCGCCTGGGCGAGGTTGCCGAGGATCAGCCGCTCGTGAGCCGGGCCGCCGCCGAGACGGGGACCCTTGGTGGGGGTAGGCATGGATGCTCCAGTTCGTCAGCTCGGCTGAGCTCAGTTGTAGTCGTCGTAGTCGTCGCCGTCGTCGTAGGCACCCACGACGAGGGACGGGTCGAAGTCGGCCGGGCTGTCCTTGAGGGACAGGCCGAGACCCACGAGCTTCTCCTTGACCTCGGTGATCGACTTCGCACCGAAGTTGCGGATGTCGAGCAGGTCGGCCTCACTGCGTGCCACGAGCTCGCCCACGGTGTGGATGCCCTCGCGCTTGAGGCAGTTGTAGGAGCGGATCGTCAGGTCGAGCTGCTCGATCGGCATCGCCAGGTCCTCGGCGAGCGCGGCGTCGGTCGGCGACGGGCCGATCTCGATGCCCTCGGCCTCGGAGTTGAGCTCACGGGCCAGCCCGAACAGCTCCACCAGGGTCTTGCCGGCCGAGGCGAGCGCGTCGCGCGGGCCGATCGACTTCTTGGTCTCGACGTCGACGATCAGCTTGTCGAAGTCGGTGCGCTGCTCCACACGGGTGGCCTCGACCTTGTAGGTCACCTTGAGGACCGGCGAGTAGATCGAGTCGACCGGGACGCGACCGATCTCGGCGTCCGAGGACTTGTTCTGCGTGGCGGAGACGTAGCCGCGGCCACGCTCGACGGTGAGCTCGATCTCGAGCTTGCCCTTGCCGTTGATGGTGGCGATGTGCAGGTCCGGGTTGTGGATCTCGACGCCGGCCGGCGGGGTGATGTCGCCCGCGGTCACGGTGCCGGGGCCCGCCTTGCGCAGGTACATGACGACCGGCTCGTCGTTCTCGGAGGAGACCACGATGTTCTTGATGTTGAGGATCAGCTCGGTGACGTCTTCCTTGACACCGGTGATCGTCGAGAACTCGTGGAGCACGCCGTCGATCCGGATCGAGGTGAC
>NZ_JBMDXJ010000459.1:0-2342 GCF_048594945.1 Pseudactinotalea sp.
CGTCCCCGTGTGGCTCGTGACGGACTTCGCCGAGGCGCGGACGCTGCTCGCCGACCCCCGCCTCTCGAAGGATCACGAGCGTGCCTTGGAGCTGTTCCCGCCGGACCACGGCGGAGCGTACGCGTCTAACTTGCACGCAAACATGTTGCATTCGGACCCACCCACCCACACCCGCCTACGCAAGCACGTCGGAAGGGGCTTCACGACGCGCGCCGTCGAACGTCTCCGTTCGCGTATCGAGATCATCGCCGACGAACTGCTCGACGACATCGAGGCCAGCGGATGCGACCGCCCCGTCGACCTGATCGCCCAGTATGCGGCGCCGCTACCAATCCGTGTGATAGCCGAACTGTTTGGCATGCCAGACACTTGGTTCGGCGAGTTTCGCTCGCATATCCAGCCACTCTTCACCAATGCGACCGACGACGAGAAAGCCACTGCGTCGGTGAAGGTGTCCGCGCTGATGACAGAGTTGATACAACTGAAGAGGCGCGAACCTGACGAGGATCTGATGAGCACGCTCACCGCGGCAGCAGACGACGGCGACCAGCTGTCCCACGACGAACTCGTGAGTACGGCGTTTCTGCTGATCTTCGCGGGATACGAGACGACGGTACACCTTGTGGGCAACGGCCTATTGGCTCTGTTGCGCAACCCGGTTCAGTTGTCCGAGCTGCGGGCGGACACGACCAAGCTGCCCGCAGCAGTGGAGGAGTTCCTACGTTTGGACGGTGCAGTCAACGTGGCGACGTTGCGGTTCGCGTCCGAGCCGATTCAAGTGGGAGACAGAGTTATTCCGAGAGGCGATTTCGTCATGATCTCTTTACTAGCGGCCAATCGGGACGGCAAGAGATTTACGCATCCCGACCGACTCGACCTGTCCCGCAATGCACATTCGCACGTGGCGTTTGGTCACGGTATCCACCACTGCGTCGGGGCGCCACTGGCGCGACTGGAGGGCCAGATCGCCATCGGGCGACTACTCGATCGGTTTGATGATCTCATTCTCGATGCGGCGCAACCACTCCGCTACCAGGACGGCACCCTCATCCACGGACTCACCGCGCTGCCCGTCCACGTAGGTAGACCGGGATAGTCACGTTAGCTCTGGGCGCATGGTGCGTTTCGACCTGTCGACAATCGATGGTTCGCGTCGGCAGTGCCAACATCATCGTGCGCGGTTGCGTTCGACAAAGGGGTAACCGCCACGATTCCGCCGGCTGGTCGCGTCCCGCCGGGGGCAAGGACGGCGCACACATGCTGTTGTCGAACAAGTCCGGCACGCCGGGGCCCAGCCGTCGAGGCCCACCAAACGGCAGGACCGCATGGCGAAGTCACAACACAGGGCGGTGCCTACGCTTTCTCATCCGTTGACCTCGGCGGTGGTTGAGTTCGACTTCGCGGTCGCCTTGCGTTGTAGTGGTGAGAGCAGCGCTAGCAGTTCGAGATCGGTGACATATTTGGTGATCACGCCGCGTGTGACGTGGGGAATGTCGTGGTCCGGACCGATGGCGGCGTCTTGGACGGCGGTGCGGAAACGACTCGTTGACGCCTCGGCTCCGGTCATTGGTGGCGTCGGCCGCTCATAGTTGTGCAACAAGGGCAGGAGCGAGGCGTTGCGCTGGCGTTCGGGCAGCGCACGAAGTTTGATGGTGAGACGGGTGAGCCATTCGGCATAGTCGTCGACGCGTCCGATCGGGTAACCCTCGGTCACCAACCAGTCGACGTACTCGTCCAAGCCGATGCCGTCGTCGTGAGTGTTCACCACGTGGTAGGTATCGAACGCAGGATCTGATGCCGTGGCAACCTGCAGCCCGAGGGTCGAGATGGCTTCGGCGACGAACTCGACGGGCAGTCCGCCATAATGGGACCTCTGCCGGTTTCCATCGGCGTCGAGTTCGTAGAACGACTTCGGCGCCACCCCAGATGCGACCAGACTCAACATCATTCGAGTGAACATGTCCGGGACGTTGAGCTGTCCGGCGTAGCTGAGATCGGCCAGGATCATGTCACATCGGAAAACCGACACCGGCACTCGGCACACGTCGTGCGCCTCTCGCAGAAGCACTTCGCCTGCCCACTTGCTCGTACTGTAGCCGTTGGCGTAGGCGTCACTGATCACCCGGGTGGGGCTGATCCGACGGATGTCGTTGTGCTCGTTGAAGTCGCCGGGGGCGATGCCCTGCCCCACGCCGATGGTGGAGACGTAGACAATTGGCTTGAGTTTGGTGGTGACGGCCACCTGAATCAGCTCCGCGGTACCCAACGCGTTGGGGCCGAACAACTGGCTGTACGGCAACACATGGTTCACCAACGCGGCGGCGTCGACGATCAGGTCGACG
>NZ_JBMDXJ010000046.1:0-7477 GCF_048594945.1 Pseudactinotalea sp.
GGAGATGGCGCAGGAGGAGGGCGACGACGACGTCCTCGCCGAGGCCGAGTCCGAGCTGACCTCGTTGCGCGCCGCGATGTCCGACCTCGAGGTCCGGACCCTGCTCGCGGGCGAGTTCGACCCGCGCGAGGCCGTGGTGACGATCCGCGCCGGCGCGGGTGGCGTCGACGCCGCAGACTTCGCCGAGATGCTCATGCGGATGTACGTGCGCTGGGCCGAGCGCAAGGGCTCCCCCACCAAGGTCATGGACACCTCCTATGCGGAGGAAGCCGGCCTGAAGTCGGCCACCTTCGAGGTCAACGCGCCATACGCCTTCGGCACGCTCTCGGTCGAGGCGGGCACGCACCGTCTCGTGCGGATCAGCCCGTTCGACAACCAGGGCCGCCGGCAGACCTCGTTCGCCGCCGTCGAGGTGATCCCGCTGATCGAGCAGACCGACAGCATCGAGATCCCCGAGTCCGAGCTCAAGGTCGACGTGTTCCGCTCCTCCGGCCCCGGCGGGCAGAGCGTCAACACGACCGACTCCGCCGTGCGCATGACCCACATCCCCACCGGGATCGTGGTGTCGATGCAGAACGAGAAGTCCCAGATCCAGAACCGAGCCGCCGCCCTGCGGGTGATGCAGTCCCGACTGTTGCTCCGCCGTCGGGAAGAAGAGCAGGCGAAGAAGAAGGAGCTGGCCGGCGACGTCAAGGCATCCTGGGGCGACCAGATGCGCTCCTACGTGCTCCAGCCCTACCAAATGGTCAAGGACCTGCGCACCGAGCACGAGTCCGGCAACACCGCCGGCGTGTTCGACGGCGAGATCGACGACTTCATCAACGCCGGCATCCGCTGGCGTCGCCAGCAGGTCGACAACCCCAGCTGACGCCAAAACCCCCTTTCCCGACGGCGGTGGCTCGCCCTGCGTGGTCGGGCCGCCCCGGCGTGTCGGGCACGGATCCCAGGGTTCGCTGCCTACCGTGGGCGGTGGCCGGTCACCTGTACTTCCCCGTCGTCGATCCCGGCCGAGAGTCCAGTGATCCGGTTCGACAACGTCTCCAAGGTTTACGCCCGCGGGCATCGACCGGCACTCGACCAGGTGTCGGTCGAGGTCGAGCGCGGCGAGTTCGTGTTCCTGGTCGGCTCCTCCGGCTCAGGCAAGTCCACGTTCCTGCGCCTCGTGCACCGCGAGGAGCGCCCCACCTCGGGTGGTGTGTTCGTCGCGGGTCGGGACCTGTCGCGGATCTCCTCGTGGAAGGTGCCACATCTGCGCCGCCAGATCGGGGTGGTGTTCCAGGACTTCCGACTGCTCAACGATAAGAACGTCTTCGACAACGTCGCGATCGCCATGCAGGTGATCGGCAAGCCGCGGCACCAGATCATGAGCGCCGTGCCCGAGACGATCGAGATGGTCGGGCTCGCAGGCAAGGAGAAGCGGATGCCGACCCAGCTCTCGGGCGGTGAACAGCAGCGGGTCGCGATCGCGCGCGCGTTCGTCAACCGGCCCCCGATCATCCTGGCCGACGAGCCCACCGGCAACCTCGACCCCGAGACATCGGTCGGGATCATGCGGCTGCTGGAGCGGATCAACCGCACGGGGACCACGGTGGCGATGGCCACGCACGACCAGGAGATCGTCGACCAGATGCGCAAGCGCGTCATCGAGCTCGTGGACGGCCAGGTCGTCCGCGACCAGGCGCGCGGCGTCTACGGGGCACGGGAGAACGCATGAGGGTCCGCTTCGTCCTGTCCCAGATCGGCAACGGGCTCCGACGCAACATCGCGATGGCGGTCTCGGTGGTGCTGGTCACCTTCATCTCGCTCACCTTCGTGGGTGCGGCCGTGCTGCTGCAGATGCAGGTCGATAAGGCCAAGGACGACTGGTACGACAGGGTGGAGGTCAACGTCTACCTGTGCCCGGCGGGTGAGGCGTCACAGGCATGTCCCGACGGCGAGGTCACCGAGGAGCAGCGCGGCGAGATCCAGGCGCTGCTGGAGTCCGACGCCTTGTCCGACTACGTGCAGACCGTCTACCTGGAGACCAAGGAGCAGGCCTGGGAAGCGTTCCAGGAGCGCTTCGGTGAGCAGGAGTGGGCCCAGCGCATCACCGAGGACCAGATGCAGTACTCGTTCCGGGTCAAGCTGGTCGACCCCGAGCAGTACCAACTGATCTACGACGAGCTCTCGGGCCGACCGGGCGTGCAGCAGGTCATCGACCAGCGCAGCATCCTCGAGCCGCTCTTCCTGGTGCTCAACCGGGCCACCCTGATCTCGGTGGGTCTCGCCGTGCTGATGACCGTGACGGCGGTGCTGCTGATCACCACGACCATTCGTCTGTCCGCCATGAGCAGGCGCCGCGAGACCGGGATCATGCGCCTGGTGGGCGCGTCGAACCTGTTCATCCAGCTGCCGTTCATGCTCGAGGGCGCGATCGCTGCGCTGATCGGAGCCGGGCTCGCCGTCGGCGGGTTGTGGATGGGCGTGCATTACATCGTCGAGGACTGGCTGGCCGAGTCTGTGCGGTTCATGCCGTTCGTCGATACCGGCGACGTGCTGACGATCGCTCCCATCCTGGTCGCCATCGGGATCGGGTTGGCTGTCATCAGCTCGTTGGTCACCTTGAGTCGATATACGAAGGTGTAGGGCTGAGGATCATGACCGCGATACGTAGGCACCGCGGGACCTGGATGCGGAGGACGGCGAGTCTGGCCGTCGGATTGCTGCTGCTCGGTGTGGCCATCGGGCCGGCAGCGGCCGACGACCTCGACGATCTCGAGGAGCAGCAGGAACAGAACGCGCGTGAGCGTGAGGAGGTCGAGTCCGCGCTCGAAGGCACCGACGCCGACCTCGCCGAGACCTACCTCGAGCTCGACGACATCAACCGGCGACTCCCGATCGCCGAGCAGGAGCTCGTGAACGCGAACGAGGAGCTCGCGGCAGCGGAGCGGCACCTCAGCGAGGTGCAGGGCCGGCTGGATGTCGCGCGGCAGCAGCAGAGCGACCTCGAGGAGGACATCGCGCGCGGCGAGACCGAGATCGCGCAGAACGAGAACGCCATGGGCGAGGTCGCCCGCACGGCCTATCGAGGTGGCGACGGCCTGAGCACGTTGTCACTGATCTTCGGTGCCGGTTCCGCCGAGGAGTTCGCCCAGGACTACTCGGCGATGAGCTCCGCGCTGCGGACCCAGGACCAGACGCTGAGCGACCTGGAGAACCTGCAGGCGGTCAACCGCAACCGGCAGGTGCGGCTCGACGCCGTGGAGGAGCGCATTGTCGAGCTGGAGGCCGAGGCGCAGACGGCGGTCGAGGCGGCGGAGGTCGCGCGGCAGCGTGCCGCGAACCTGGTGTCGGAGATCAAGCAGCTGAAGACCGAGCAGGAGGACAAGGCCGCCGAGCTTGAGCAGCTGCGCGAGGACTACGCGGACAAGCAGGCCGACCTCGAGGCCGAGAACGACCGGATCTCGCAGGAGATCAAGGACGAGATCGCGGCGATCGCGGCTCGCGAGAAGGCCGAGCGGGAGCGGCAGCGTGAGGCCGAGCGCCAGGCTGCGCAGCAGAACTCCGGTGGCAGCTCCGGAGGTAGTGGCGGCGGCGGTTCGGGCGGCGGCAGCGGTGGTGGCTCGGGCGGCGGCTCCGGTGGCGGAGGCGGCGGCGGAGGCGGTGGGGGATCCTCGTCCGGCGCGTTCGCCTCACCGCTGAGCCGAAGCCTCTACGTGACCAGCGGCTACGGGATGCGGTGGTACCCGATCACCGGTGGCTACTTCTTCCACCAGGGCGTCGACCTCCGCTCGGGCTGCGGCGAGGCGCAGATGTCGGTCGCCTCGGGCACGGTCGTGGGGGTGCGACCCGCCGCAGGCAACGGCACCCACGGCAACCAGGTGCTCGTGAACCACGGCGTGATCAACGGCAACTCGTGGGTGAGCGTGTACAACCACCTGTCGAGGTTCGCGGTCAGCGTGGGTCAGAGCGTCTCGCAGGGTCAGGCGATCGGCTACACCGGCGCCACCGGCAACGTGACCGGATGCCACGTGCACCTCGAGCTGTGGCGCAACGGCGCCACCGTCAACCCGTTGCCCTACATCTCCTGAGCTGACCCGGTGCGAACGTGGCGCTGAGGGCGAAATGGTGAGCCTTCGCCGTCGGGCCTGACCTACCCTGGAGCGGCCACGCGTCAGGGGCGGGGCAGGAGAGGAAGTCGTGAGCAACGTCAAGGGTGGCGCCAAGAAGAAGAAGCTGCCGGCAGGGGTCGATCCGCGCACGGTCAAGAACGTGGTGGCGCGGAACAAGAAGGCGCGGCACGACTACCACATCGATGACACCTACGAGGCGGGCCTGTCGCTGACCGGCACCGAGGTCAAGAGTCTGCGCGCGGGGCGTGCCTCGCTCGTGGACGGCTGGGTGTCCGTCGACGGGAACGAGGCGTGGCTGGAGGGCGTGCACATCCCCGAGTACACCGAGGGCACGTGGACCAACCACGCCGTGCGGCGCAAGCGCAAGCTGCTGCTGCACCGGGCGGAGATCGACAAGCTGGCGCAGTCGACCCGCGAGAAGGGGCACACGATCGTGCCGCTCGAGCTGTATTTCGTCGGTGGCCGCGCCAAGGTCGAGATCGCGACGGCGCGAGGCAAGCAGGAGTGGGACAAGCGCGAGACCCTCCGGCGACAGCAGGACGAACGCGAGGCACAACGCGAGATGAGCCTGCGCCGTCGGGCATGAGCTGCCTGGGCAGGTCTGTCCGCCGGGTGACGGAGGTCGCGAGGGCGAGGGCCGATTAGCCTGATGGGCATGACTCGTCGGGCACCGTTCACGCTCCTGGCCTCCCTGCTGTTGGCCCTCCTCGCGGCCGTGGTGCTGCTGCCTGCCTCCACCGCGCGCGCCGACGACGACCAGGGTGACCGTGAGATCACGCGGTTCGCCGTGGAGGCGACCGCGCAGGCCGACGGCACGATCTCCGTACGGCAGGAGATCGACCTCGACTTTGCCTCCACACCCGGGCACGGGCTGTTCCTGACCCTGATCACGCGTCAGGAGATCGCCGGCGATCCCGACCACTACCGGGTGCTCGAGATCAGCGACGTCGAGGTGAGCTCACCCACCGGTGCCCCTGCGGACAAGTACCTCGAGGAGGGCAGCAACGGGCTCCTCATCCGGATCGGTGACGAGGACATCGACGACGTCTCGGGCGTGCAGACCTACGTGGTGGAGTACACGGTCGCCGGGATCCCGAACTCCGGCGTGGGGGCCGGCGGCGAGGACGAGATCTACTGGAACGTGATCGGCTCGGCGTTCGAGCTGCCGATCTCGAACGCGTCGGTGCGGCTGACCGGGCCGGCGCTGCCCGAGCAGGTCGCCTGCTACACGGGGCGGGTGGGCTCGACGAACCAGTGCTCCGCCTACCGCGTGAGCGACGGCGTGGCGACATTCGAGCAGCACCGGCTGCGCGAGGGCCAGGGGATGAGCGTGGTGGTCTCGTACCCGGGTGGCAGTTTCGGGGGCGTGGAGCCGATCCTGGAGCCCCGCCGCACGTTCGCGAACGGCATCGGGCTCGGGACGCCTGTGGTGCCTGCCGCCGCCGGTCTCGCCGTGCTCGCGGTCGGTGGAGTGGCCGTGTTCGCACGCCGCCGCGGCCGGGACATCGCGTACGAGGGCGTGACGCCCGGCCTGGTCCCGGCGGCGGGTGGCGCGAGTGTGGGCCCGCGCAAGAAGACTCCCGTCACCGTGCAGTTCACGCCGCCGGCCGGCGTGCTGCCGGGGGAGATGGGCACGCTGACCGACGAGCGGGCCGACCGCCGCGACGTCACCGCGACGATCTTCGATCTCGCGGTGCGCGGCTATCTGCGGATCGAGGAGATCGAGGGCGCCAAGAAGCCCGACTGGCGGCTGATCCGGAACCTCGACGCCGACTGGGACGAGCTGCAGCCCTTCGAGCGCACGCTGCTGCGCAGCATCTTCACCACGAGCGGTGAGAAGAAGCGGCTGAGCAAGCTCGGCAACCGGTTCGCCGAAGGCGTCTCGGACACGCAGGAGCAGCTGTACGAGGAGATGGTGAACCGCGGCTGGTTCACGCACTCACCGCGGACCGTGCGGAACTCCTGGATCGGTATGGGGATCCTGCTGGTCGTGGCCGGCGTGGTGGCCACGTTGTTGCTGTCGTTCCTCGCGGGCTGGGGGCTGCTTGGCGTGGCTGTGATCCTTGGGGGAGTCGCTGTGCTGGTGGCGGCGCCGCACGCGCCTGCCCGGACCGCCGACGGCAGCGCCGTCCTCGCCCAGGCGCTCGGCTTCAAGAAGTACATCGAGACCGCCGAGGCGCGCACGCTCCAGTTCGAGGCCGACGAGGACATCTTCTCCAAGTACCTCCCGTACGCCATGACGTTCGGGCTCGAGAGCCGTTGGGTGGGGATCTTCGCCGAGTACGCCAAGCAGGGCGGAGAGGTGCCCAATCCGAGCTGGTACGTGGGCCACACCCCGGCCGTGATGCTGTGGTCCTCGGGCTTCGGCGAGGCGGTCAGCTCCTTCACCTCGGCCGCCGACATCGCCGTGGCGACCGCAACCCCCGCCTCCTCGGGTGGGTCCGGCTTCTCCGGCGGCGGTGGGTTCTCCGGTGGTGGCGTCGGTGGTGGCGGTGGCGGCGGCTGGTGAGCTGCGGTGGGCTTCACGGGAATGAGCTGGGGCTCGACGGCGTTGGCCAGGTAGCATGAGATGTCGCCTACCGGCGGGCTTGCCCGCTCAGGCGATGCTTGACAACTCAACAGGGGGGTGATCGGTTTCGACGACGGTTGTCGTTCCAGGAGAAGCGGGTCGAGGATGCATGGTCATCTCGTCAACGCTCCATGCAAAACCATAGGTGCCGATTCCAAGCGCACCGAGTTCGCCCTCGCCGCCTGAGCGAGCCAGAACTCCGTCAGCCCGGGCTAGCTTCCGTCCCGGTTCCTGGCGTCATCTAGGAAGCCACTGCTCGTAGTCCTCGTCATCGGGGCTGCTTGAACATCTAGGTGACTGAGCCCGTCAGCGACTTGTCTGCGTGATCGCTGGGGCCGAGAAACTCATCAGCAGACTGCACCCGGAGAAGTCCTGGTTCCACGCTGTCGGACGCGGGTTCGATTCCCGCCACCTCCACCTCATGACAAAGCCACCGCGCGCCAGCGCGAGTGGCTTGTGTCATGTGTGGAGGTGTCGGGTCTCGGGAGGAGGAACGCCCACCGAGGTACTTTCGCCGCCCAGGAGCGGACGCCCAGCCGGCTCGGTCCCTCCCTCAGAGAGCAGGCTCTCCCTGCGCGTCGATCACCCAGGTGACGCCGGAGCGGTCTCAGTCCGAAGCAAGGGGGCGCAGCACGAGGACCGCTGGCCGTGCGTTGGCCAGTTCGAGGTCGACCTACCCACTCCGGAGGTGGTGCGCTGGATCAGCGACGGGGAGGTCGAAGCGATCACGGAACGCACCTCGCTCGTGACCACCGGTTCGTGGTCCTGGGCAGGGCTGCTTGCGCAGGTCGTCCGC
>NZ_JBMDXJ010000460.1:0-11207 GCF_048594945.1 Pseudactinotalea sp.
AGCCCTGGTCGAGCACGAGCCGCTGGAACACACGCTCGCCGTTGATGAGCACCTGCTGCCCGCGCACCGACACGGACCGCAGACCGGCGTAGGACTCCACCGAGTCGATCGCCTCGCCGTCGGCGCCCACGAGGCTCACCGTGAGGTCGTACAGGTGCGGGTCCGTGGTGGACCACGGGCGCCGCCGGTCCTCGGGCAGGACCAGCCGGACCGACGGCGACATCTCGTCGTCGGCGGCTACCTCACCCGTGGCGACCACGCCCTCGGCATCGCGGATCTCGACGGCGAGGCGCAGCCCGTCGGTCTGCCGCCTCAGGCTGGCCTCGACGTCGAAGGCGCCATCGACGAATCGCGGCGTGATGCGGATCCGCTCGATCCGCTCGCTGGGAACCGCCTCGAGCCAGACCGTCTGCCAGATGCCTGTGGTGCGGGTGTAGTGGCAGGTGGCGTTGGCGTACAGGGTCGACTGCTTGCCGCGTGCCTGCGGGCCGCTCTTGGGGTCGCGGGCACGCACGACGATCGTCACGTCCTCACCGGGCCCGGCCACGCCGGAGAGGTCTGCGCTGAAGGGGGTGAACCCGCCACGGTGGCGCGCCACCTCCACGCCGTTCGCCCACACGGTCGCGTCGTGGTCCACGGCACCGAAGTGGAGCAGCACGTGCGCGCCGGCCCAGTCGGCCGGGAGCGTCACGGTGCGGCGGTACCAGACCGCGTGCAGGAAGTCGACGTCCTCGATGCCGGACGCCTTCGACTCGGGTGCGAACGGCACCGTGATCTCCTGCGCGAGGTCGCGCTCGAGCAGACCGCGCTCCAGGCCCGAGTCACCGCGGTCGGTCTCGAACTGCCAGGGTCCGTTGAGGCTGAGCCAACGCTCGCGCACGAACTGCGGGCGCGGGTGCTCGGGGCGGGGAACGGTCATGCGTGATCACTCCGGAGATTCGTAGGTGTACAGCGCTGTAAACGTGTGGGGTCCATCTTGTCACGGGGTGGTGCGGATGCGCTACGTCATCCCTTGATCCCGGTGAGCGTGACGCCCTCCACGAAGTAGCGCTGCAGCACGAAGAACAGCACCACGATCGGCAGGATCACCATCAGGGAGGCTGCCATCAGCAGACCCCACTGTGCGGTGTAGGCGCTCTGGAAGGTGGCCAGCCCGAGCGCGAGCGTGAAGTTGTCGCTCGACGTCAGGTAGAGCAGCGGCCCGAGGAAGTCGTTCCACACCCCGATGAAGGTGAAGATCACGACCACCACGATCACCGGCTTCGAGAGCGGCATCACGATGCGCAGGAACACCTGCCAGGGGTTGGCGCCGTCGATGTAGGCGGCCTCGTCCATCTCGTACGGGATCGTGAGGAAGAACTGCCGGAACAGGAAGATGTTGAACACGCCGCCTCCCGCACCGGCGAAGAAGGCCGGCAAGGTCAGCGGGATGAAGGTGTCCAGCGCACCGAGGGCAGCCCAGCCGACGAACGTGGGGATCAGCGTGACCGCGTACGGCAGCATCACGCCGGTCAGCAGGATCCCGAACACCACGTTCCGACCTCGCCACCGCAGTCGCGCGAAGCTGAAGGCCGTCAACGAGCATGTCAGCACCGTTCCGGTGACCACGAACACCTCGATGATCATCGTGTTGAGGAAGTAGCGGGCGAACGGCTGCGCGGTCAACGCGTCCGGGAAGTTCTCCCACGCGAACGGGTTCGGGAACCACTGCGGCGGGTTGATGAAGATCTGCGCGTCGGTCATCAGTGCGCTGCGGATCAGCCAGGCGAACGGCGCGAGCATCACGATGGCGCCGACCGCCAGGATCACGAACATCATCGCCCTGGTGACCGGCTTGCCGCCGGTCTGCTGGGCGCCGCGACCGCGGCGGCGCCGTCGGCCGACCTCCAGCACCGACTGCATGGACGAGCTCATCGGGTGTCTCCCGTCTCGTAGTAGACCCAGCTCCGGGCGTTGCGGAACAGCAGCACCGTGATCACCAGCACGATGAGGAACAGCACCCAGGCGAGCGCGCTGGCGTACCCCATCTCGCTGTCGGTGAAGGCCTTCGTGTACAGGTAGTAGATGTAGAAGAGCGTCGCGTGATTCGGCCCGCCGCTCGTCATGATGTAGGCCTGGTTGAAGACCTGGAACGTGCCGATCACACCGGTCACGAGGTTGTAGAAGATCACCGGCGTCATGAAGGGCAACGTGACGTGACGGAACTTCGACCAGGCGTTCCCGCCGTCGAGCGCCACTGCCTCGTAAAGCTGGCGAGGCACGCCTTGAAGTCCGGCAAGGAAGATCACCATCGCGTTCCCGAAGCCCCAGGTGCTCATGATGATGAGCGAGGGCACCGCCGTCGACTCGGAGTAGATCCAGTTGGACGTGGGCAACCCGAACGCTCGCAGCACCGAGTTGAAGAGCCCGGAGTCGGGGTTGAAGATCCAGATCCACAGCACCGCGCTGGCCACGGCCGGCACGAGGGTCGGCAGGTAGTAGATGGTGCGCCACATCGACTGCCACCGCCACCCGGCGTTGACCAGCATCGCGACCACGAAGCCGACGAACAGCGCGATCGGCACTGCCGCCAATGTGTAGTACGTGGTCACGCCGAGCGACTTCCAGAACAGCGGGTCCTGCGTCAGCGCCACGTAGTTGTCGAACCCGATCAGCTGCGGCGTCCCCCCGACAGTCCAATCCGTGAGGCTGAAGATGAACGAGGCGACCATCGGCCCGATCGTGAAGATCAGGAACCCCAGGATCGCCGGCATCGCGAACAGCACCCCCCACCGGGCCTCCGACCGTGCCATGCCACTGCGGCGCCCCCCGCGGCGTGCACCGCGGGGGGCCGTGGCCGTGGTCGCGCCGCTCACACCAGCGGATTCGGGTAGAAGCCCTGCAGCATCCCGTCGTTGAGCTGCTCGGCGATCTCGTCCATGACGTCCTGGACGCTCTCCTCACCGGTCTGGACACGCTCGAGCGCCGGCGAGACGACCTTGTCGATCGCCTCGTAGTTCTTCAGCGTCTCGGCGAAGTACCGCTTGGAGCTGGACATCGTGTAGTCGACGACTGCGGTGCGGTACTCCTCCGGGTGCACGTCGTTGTCGGTCCACGTCGCGATGTGCTCGGGCTCGGTGTAGTACTTCTCCTCCACCGGCATCCACAGCCCCGCACCGAACAGACCCACCACGGACGGATCGGACTGGTAGGTGTACAGCTCCAGCGCCGCCTCCACGTGCTCGGTCTCCGCGGAGATCCCGATCGCGCCGCCCATCGAGGCCGTCATCGGAGTCCCGTAGCTGGGCAGCACGCCGATACCGAAGTCGAAGTCCGACTGGCTGATGTCGAGCAAGGCCCACTGGCCGTCGATCGCCATCGCCAGCCGGTTCGAGGCGAGCTGCGCCGGCGTGGACGGTGCGTTGTTGCCGAGCTGCGTCGGCGACGGCGCCACACGGTGCTCGTGCATGAGGTCGACCAGGTTCTGCAGCACCGTGACCGCCTCGGGGCTGTTGAGCTGCGTGGTGGTCCCGGACTCGTCGACGACGTCCACCCCGTTGCTCAGCAGCAGCCCGTACCAGGCGGCCGACCACATGTTCGCGAGGGTGCCGAAACGAGCCACCTGAGTGCTGTCGAAGCCCTCCTCGTCAGGTCGGCGGCCGCCCTGATCCACCGTGAGCCGGTAGGCCGCATCCACGAAGTCGTCCCAGCTCCACGCGGAGTCCGCTGTGACCGGAGGCAGGTCGACGCCCGCCTCGGCGAACGCCTCCTTGTTGGTGAACAGGCACATGATCTCCAGCGCCGCGGGCGTGCCGAAGGTCTGGGTCTCGGTCCAGTAGTTGTAGGCCTCGGGTAGCCGGTTACCGATCCCGGGGTAGTCCTCGAAGTAGGGGCTGAGGTCGAGCAGCCTGCCCTGCTCGGCGAGCCGGTACGCCATCCCGTTGGAGATGTAGGCGACATCGGGCATCCGGTTGCTCGCGACCAACGCGTTGAGCTTGGTGTCGTAGTCGTCAGGTGTGTACAGCGGTTCGACCGTGAGGTCTTCGAGGGTCTCCCCGAACGAGGAGAGCATGTCCTCGACGGCCTCCTGCTCCGCCGTCGAACCCCAGAACATGTACTGGAGCTTCGGACCGCCGGAGCTGCATGCCGTGAGCGAGCCGCCGATGGCGATGCCCGCGGCGGTGAGGCCGCCGAGACGCAGCGCGTCCCGGCGGCTGAGGAAGATCGGCTTCATTGTCGGACTCCTTGGGTGGGTGGGAACTGCGGTCGCGCCTCAGGCGCGGGGGTCGACGGCGATGCGCCGCCCGGTCTGGAAGGACGTGATGGCCGCGTGGGCGAGTTCGAGGGCGCGCCGGCCCGCGGCGGCCGGCACGGGAGGCGGCGCGCCCGCCCGCAGCGCCGCGAGCACCTCCTCGACGTGCCGGTCGAACGTCGCGTGGAAGCCACGCGCCTCGTCGTCGAAGTAGCCGGCCTCCCACACGCGGCGCTCGGCGTCGCCCGCACGCGAGATCTCAAGTCGACGCACCGTGTCGTGGATCGTGAGCCGGCCCTCGGTGCCGTTGACCTCGATCAGCTGGCTGTCGGGGTAGGCGTAGGAGGAGTCGTAGCTGCCGAGCATCGTGGCCACCACGCCGTCGGCCAGCTCCAGCGCCAGCGCGACCGTGCTGTAGTCGCCGTAGGTCGCATCGGTCATCTGCGCCGCGACCGAGGTCACCGGCCCGACGAGGTGCTCGACCATGTCGAAGCCGTGGCACTGGGTCTCGATGAGGTTGGCGTGCGGCGACGTGCCGTGGTTCGCCTCGCCACCGAAGCGCCAGGTGACGAACACCGGGCGACCCAGCTCGCCGCCGTCGATCGCTGCCTTCGCGCGGATGACTGGCTCGGCGTACCGGTGGTTGAAGTTGATGGCGAAGAAGCTGCCCGAGGCCTCGGCCGCCGCGAGCAGCGTGTCCGCTTCCGCGAGGTCGAACACGAGCGGCTTCTCGACCAGCAGGTTCACGCCCGCTTCGAGCAGCTGGCGGGTGACGGCGAAGTGCCCCTCGTTCGGCAGACACACGCTCACCAGGTCCGGCGACTGTTCGGCCAGCATCGCCGCGACGTCGGTGTACGCCTGCGTGGCGAACGCTGCCGCGCGGTGCTCGGTCCGCTCCGGCGTGCGACCTGCGATCGCGACCAGCTCGGTGTCGGAGCGGCCGGAGAAGATGCGGGCGTGCTCGGCACCCCACGCCCCGGCGCCGACCACGGCCACGCGGAGCGGGGTCACCGCGCACCGTCCTGGGTGACGACGACCTTGCCGGTACGGCCGGAGAGGAACAGCTCGAACGCCTCCGCGAGGTCGCCCACGTCCATGGGGTGCGTGATGACCTGCGCGAGATAGTCGCCGTGCTCGCGCAGCACGGCGAGATTCGCCGGCATCTCGTCGAACCGGAAGTACTCGCTGCCGAGCACCGCACGCTCGGGAGCGATCAGGTCGCGCGAGACGTCGATCCCCAGGCCCTCGCCATGGCCCACGCAGATCAGTGCACCGCGCTGGCTCAGCGAGGCCAGCGCCAGCTCGCGCGCTGCGGTCTTGCCTGAAGAGTCGAACGCGATGTCGGGCTGCAGCGCGCGCACGGCCTGCTCATCACCGGCGTGGACCGGGTTCGCGCCGAGCGTCGCTGCCAGCTCGAGCCGGAACTCGCTGACGTCGGTGACGTGCACCGGGAAGTCGTGGCCATAGCGGAGCTTGGCCATCGCCACCAGCCCCAACCCGATCGGCCCCGCGCCGACCACCAGCACGCTCTCGGTGTCGCTGCGCACGAGCTCCGCGCGCTCCAGCGCGTGCCCGCTGGTGCCCATGACATCGAGCAGCATCGTGGCGGCCACGAGCGAGACATCATCGGTGATCGGGAAGAACTGGCTCTCGTGCACGAGGGCGTACGGGCCGTAGCCGCCGTCGGACGTCTGCCCCACGTCCTGCCGCTTGGCCGAACACTGATTGGTCGCCCCCACCCGGCAGGACCGGCACTCGCCGCAGAAGTCCATGAGGTAGATGGCGCCGCGGGTGCCGACAGGCGAGCTCGTCCCGCTGCCTGCGGACTCGACCACACCGGCCGCCTCGTGACCCGGGACGATGCCGACGCCCTCGTGGTACTCATGACGATCGGTGCCGCAGATCGCGTTCGCGCCGATCCTGACACGCAGCTCGCCGGGCCCCGGGTCGCGGTACTCACGGTCCGCGACGCGGATGACGCCGCCACCGTCGAAATGGGGTGCGGGCGCGGTGATGCTCACGGTCGTGCCTCTTTCTGGGTAGGGGGTATCGCCGACGGACCGGCCGCGGTCCGTCGTTGGGGTGTCGGTCAGGCGCTCAGGCGTCCAGCGGCAGCCAGACCTTCATGGGCCCGATCTCACGGTTGGCCCACATGAAGTACGGGATGGCTACGAGTCGCGTCACCTCGCCGTCGGGCAGGTTGCGGGCGGGCCCGGTGACCACGGGGATGCCGCCGAACAGGTCGTCCCGCCATTCCTCGGCCAGGTCGAGCGAGGTGAGTGCGGCGTCGTCCACCGAGATCTGGTCCTGGTCCACGTGCTCGATCGCGTAGACGAGCGGACCCCGCTCGATGGCGACAGCGCCGCGCACGGCGTCGACGCGGTGGTGACCCCGTGTGGTGCGGGGCGCCGTGGGCAGAACCAGCCGGACGACGTCGCCCACTCGCCAGGTGCGCGCGATGCGCGCATACTCACCCGACGCCGTCGGAACGGGTGTTCCGTCGACCTCGAGCGTCGCGCCGCTCGCCCAGGCAGGGATCCGCAGCGACAGCTCCCACGGGTCCTCGCCCGTTGCCTCGACGGCGATCTCGATCTCGCTGTGCCAGGGGTAGTCGGAGGTCATCCGCAACCGCGCGGCGCCGTGATCGATGGTGGCGCTGCCGTATTGGTGCACCTGGATCCCGGCCCCGGAACCCGTGGCCAGGTAGTGGTGCCACGAAGCGAGGGTGCGCATGAGGTTCGTGGGGCAGCAGGAGCACCCGAACCACTCCTGCCGGCCAGCGGCCCCCATACGGTCGTCGTAGGCGACGGCACCCTCGCGCACCTGGAGGGTGTTGACGTAGAAGTAGCGGTTGCCATCGAGCGTCACGCCGGAGAGCACCGCGTTGTAGAGCTGCCGCTCGATCAGGTCCGCGTACTTGGCCTCGCCGGTCGCCAGCAGGAGCCGCCAGCTCCACTGGATGCTGGCGATCGCGGCACAGGTCTCCCCGTAGCCGCGGTCTGTCGGAAGCTCGTACGGGTCGCCGAACGCCTCCCCCTCCCAGCGGGAGCCGAGGCTGCCGTTGACGTACATCTTCGCCTCGACCATGTTGTCCCACTGCCGGCGGAGCGCCTCGAAGAGCTCCTCATCGCCGGTCTCGATAGCCACGTCGGTGGCGCCGGAGGCGAAGTAGACGGCCCGGACAGCGTGCCCCTCGGGATAGACGGTCTCGCGCACGGGGATCCGGTCGCTGAAGTAGACGGAGGTCCAGCCCTGCCAGGTGGGGTCGGTGAGGGTTCGGTGTCCGCGCATCTCCACGAAGTACGACGCCAGGTCGAGGTACCGCTGCTCACCGGTGACCCGGTACAGCTCCACGAGGGCCATCTCCACCAACGGGTGGCCGCAGGTCTCGCGCCGCTTGTCGAAGCCAAAGGTCGCGTCGAGGTGGTCGGCGGCCCGACGCGCCACCGCGAGCAGGTCCTCCTCGCCCGAGGTGCGGTAGCGCGCGACCGCCGCCTGGATCATCGTGGCCATGTTGAAGATCTCGTGGTCGTAGGAGATCCACTCGTAGCGGCCGCGCTTGCCGGCGGCCTGGTTGAAGGTCGAGAGGTAGCCATCGTCATCCTGTGCCGAGGCCGCGAGCCGGGCGTACTCCGCGAGCCAGCCCGCGACCTGCTCCGATCCCGCCCTTCCGTGCTCCCATGCCGCCGCCTCGAGCCATTTGAAGGCCTCGCCGTCCTCGAACACCGGACCGTGGTACGGCTCTCCCACGCTGCGTGCGGCCGCGTTCTCGAAGTTCGCCCACGCCTGCTGCCGCTCCAGGTGCGCGTGGCCCTTGACGATCGAGGTCGTCGCGTTCTCGCGCTGCAACTGCGCGAGGAAACCATCGGTGAGCTCGACGTCGCCGAAGCCCAGCGGCGTGAGCACCGTGGCGGAGCGGGGCTGGACCGGACCGCCGCCGCGCGTCTGCTGCCTGGTGGTGGTCGTGGTGTGCATGGTCTCGGTCACGAGGCTCCTCAAACTGAACGCCGATCGTGCGGCTCTGAACGAACGGCCCGGCTACGGCACCGGGCGACGCAGCCATGCTGGCATGGTCGGAACCTATTCCGCAACATGTTTCCGCTGTTTCCTCGAACGGAATCACGCGATCGGCGCGCGGAGCGCCACTGCGTCATCAACAGCCGAGTCACCGGTTAGAGTTTCCGGAAATCGCGAGGAGGTCGGATGTGAGCGACGGAAACAGGCGGACCACGATCCGCGATGTCGCAGCGCGCGCGGGGGTCTCCCCCGGCACGGTTTCGAAGGCGCTCAACGGCACTGGCCAGATCAGCGCCCAGACGCGTCAACGCGTGCTCGCCGCCGCCGCCGAGACCGGGTTCCGACCGAACGAGCTCGCCCGCAGCGTCTTCGAGCGACGCAGCTACACCGTCGGCATGATCACCACCGACAGCTTCGAGCGGTTCAGCGTGCCGGTGATGCTCGGCGCCGAGGACGCGCTCGGTGCCGGCCGGATCTCGGTCTTCCTGTGCGACAGCCGCGACGACCCGATCCGCGAGAAGCACTACATCGACGTGCTGCAGGGACGCCGCGTCGACGGCTTCATCGTGACCGGCCGCAGCTCGAACATCCGGCAGCCGCTCGCCGTGGAGCCCGGCACCCCAGTGGTCTACGCGCTCACGCCCTCAGCCGACCCGATCGACTGCTCGATCGTGGTCGATGACGCCGCAGCCGGAAGGATCGCCGGCGAGCACTTCCTCCGGATGGGGCGGAGCCGCGTGGCGCACATCACCGGCCCAGAGCATTTCGACGCGGCCCGCGAGCGCGCTGCCGGCCTCGAGCGGGCGCTCGCTGCGGCGGGCGCGCAACTCGTCGCGCCACCGTTCTTCGGCGGGTGGGGCGAGGAGTGGGGGCGGCAGGCGGGGCAGATGCTGTTGCGCACGCACCCTGACGTCGACGCGATCTACTGCGGCAGCGACCTGCTCGCCCGCGGCGTCGCGGACAGCCTGCGCGAGCTCGGCACGCATGTCCCCCGTGACGTCGCCCTGATCGGCACCGACAACTGGGAGATCATCGCAACCGGCACCCGGCCGGCTCTGACCACGGTGGATACCGCGCTCACCGAGGTGGGCCGTGTCGCTGCGGAACGCCTGCTCGACGCGATCGCCGGCCGGCCGCACTCCGGCGTGGAGCAGGTGCCTCCACGGCTGGTGCTGCGGGCGTCCACGGACGACTCGGCAGCCTGAACCGCGTCGATCAGACTGCGCGTGGGCTCTGCGCGTGCCCCTGCGCGACGGCCGATTCCGGTGAAGCCGCCTCCCGCCACTGCTCGCTGTGCGAGGCGTGCCGGAACCACCGCTCCGCACGCGGGTCGCCCTGGTCGCCGGGTCCCCAGGGCAGCCGCTGGGGCGCCGGGGGGAGGTCACGGCCGAACCACAGCACCTCGGCCAGCTCGGTGCGGCCCCAGGGGGCGTGCTGCAGGTTGACCCGGTCGACGGCGGGGAGCAGCTCGGCGATGTCCCTCAGGTCTTGTATCTGCTGCGTGAGCTGCCACCACTTGGCCAGGAAGTACCCGTGCTGCAGCACGGCCGTGGCCGCCGCCGACCCGACCGGCCGGATCTCGCCCGTGACCAGCATCGCGAGGATGTCGCCCGCCGTGCGGCCGCTGTCCAAGTACGGCAGGATCACCGACTCGCAGAGCGAGGCGACCTGCGCTGCGTTCCATCGACCCGGCACGGCCGCGCCTTCCGGATGCACCTGGCTGCCGACGTCGAGCCGGAACGCGATCGTGCGCCCGCCCTCGGGCAGCGGCAGGCTGGACTCCACCGTGAGCACGTCGATACGGCGGCCCCAACGCGGGAACGGCACGATCGTGGCCCGGTGTCCCGAGTCCGGGTCTTCGAAGGCGTCGGCGTGGCCGTTCTGATCCAGCCGCCGATACCCCAGCGACTGCACCCGTGCGCCGAACTGCGCGCGCACCTCACGAACGGACACCAAAGACCCCCTTGCTAGTGGTCACTTGGTAGTTGACGCTACAGGCTGATCCGGTGGCATTTCCACCCCGACGCGGTGGTGTTTGCCTCGAACGGAACGTTACCGTGCCTCATGCGCATCACCGAGGACACCGTGGTCCTGGTCACCGGCGGGGCCTCAGGCCTCGGCGCGGCCACCGTTTCCCGGTTCCATGACGACGGCGCAGCGGTCGTCGTGCTGGACCTGCCCGACTCCCCCGGGTCGGGTCTGGTCGAGCGGCTCGGGGGCCGCGCGAGGTTCGTCGCGGCCGACGTCCGGGACGACGAGCAGGTGAGCACCGCCGTCGAGCAGGCCACGGAGCTCGGCGAGCTGCGGGTGGTGGTGACATGCGCCGGGGTGGCCACGCCGGGCCGGCTGCTCGGCAAGCGCGGCGTGCTGCCGCTGGACGATCTCCGGCGTGTCATCGAGATCAACCTCATCGGAACGGCCAACGTGCTGCGCCTGAGCGCGGAGGCGATGTCGGCGAACGAACCGGTCGATGGCGAGCGTGGCGTGGTGGTGATGACGTCGTCGGTCGCCGCGTTCGACGGGCAGATCGGGCAAGCGGCCTACGCGGCCTCCAAGGGAGGCGTCGCGGCGCTGACGCTGCCGGCCGCACGTGACCTCGCGCAGCATCTGATCCGGGTGGTCTCGATCGCCCCGGGCACGTTCGAGACACCGCTGCTGGCCGGGCTGCCGGAGGAGACGCGGCACATGCTGGAGGCGCAGACGCCGCACCCGGCCCGACTCGGCCGACCAGACGAGTACGCCGACCTCGCTGCCCACATCGTGGCGAACCCGATGTTGAACGGTGAGACGATCCGCCTCGACGGCGCCCTCCGGATGCCGCCCCGCTGACGCACCGAGGTTTTCAACGCTCTACCGGCACCACGTGGTTTTCAACGCTCTTCCGGCACGGCACGGCTTTCTTTGCTGTTCCGGCGCGACAGGCGCCGGCCGCGGCATCGGGAGAGCCACGGCGTCCGCT
>NZ_JBMDXJ010000461.1:0-2624 GCF_048594945.1 Pseudactinotalea sp.
CCGGGTTCCAGCGTCTCGGGATTGCCGTGCCCCACGACATCTCGGTGGCCGGGTTCGGTGACGTGCCCGTGGCCTCCGACCTCACCCCGGCGCTCACCACGGTGCGGCTGCCGCTCGAGCAGGTCGGGCAGCAGGCTGTTGATCTCGCCATCTCGCCCGACCCGCCCGTGCGACGCTCGGTCGCGTTCGAGGGCGTCGTGATGCTGCGTGACAGCACCGCGGCCCCGCACGCCTGAGCCCATCAGAACGCGATCACGCTCGGGAACCGGTCGGCGATCTGACCGATCACGTGGTCCGGGTCACTCGACCAGACAGCCTCGTTGAAGATCTCCACCTCGATCGGACCGCGGTAGCCAAGAGCATCGACCTGGCGGGTGAGTCCGGCGAGGTCGATCACGCCGTCGCCGGGGATCCCGCGTCCGAACACCGGGTGCGGCTGGGGCACCAGCCAGTCACAGATCTGGTAGCTGATCACACGGTCGCCCGCACGCTCGAGCGAAGCCGCCAGCTGCGGGTCCCACCAGACGTTGTAGGAGTCGACGGCGACGCCGACGGCGGGTGAACCCACCGCCTCGACCATGTCGAGCGCCTGGGCGAGCGAGACCACCACGCAGCGGTCCGCCGTCATCATCGGGTGCAGCGGTTCCAGCGCGAGGCCGATGCCGGCCCCCTCGGCCTCGGCCGCCATGGCGGCCAGCCCCTCGAGCGCCCGGGCGCGGGCGCCGGCGAGGTCGTTGTCCTCGGCCATGCCACCGCACACCACGTAGAGACAATCGGCTTCGACGCCACGGGTGATCTCGATCGCGCGGCGGTTCTCGTCCGAGACCTGGCCGGGCGCCGACTGCGTCGTGAAGAAGCCGGCGCGGCACACGCTCGAGACCCGCAGATCGTGCGCACGCAGCATCGTCGCGCTGCGCTCGAGCCCGAGCTCCTCGACCTTGTCCAGCCAGACACCGATGCCACCGATCCCGTGCCGCGCCAACCCTTCCGCCGCGTCGGTCAGCGACCAGTCCCGCACGGTGACCTGGTTGATGCTCAATCGCCGCATGTCCGGCGCTGTCGCCATCAGAGCGTCAGTTCTGGGATGTCGACCCACCGGCGCTCGTCGACGGACTGCTGCGCCGCCTCGGCGAGCTGCACGCCCTTCGCGCCCTCGAGCAGGTCCCACGGATGCGGGTTGGCGTCGTCGACCACGTGCTTGAGGAACATCTCCCACTGGATCCTGAAGGCGTTGTCGAAGGTCGCGTTGTCGGGCACCTGCGCCCAGCCGGCCCGGAAGTCGATGGGGTTCGGGATGTCGGGGTTCCACACCGGCATCGGCGTGGTGCCCCGGGGCTGCACGCGACACTCGCGCAGCCCGGCGATCGCGCTGCCGTCGGTGCCGTCGAGCTGCCACTCGGCGATCTCGTCGCGGTACGGGCGGGTGACCCAGGAGGTCGTGAACTGGGCGAAGACCGGATCGTCGAACCTGAACATCCCGTAGGCGGCATCCTCGGCCGTCGCCGTGTACTCCTCCCCTTGCTCGTCCCAGCGCGTGGGGATGTGCACCTGCGAGTGGCAGAGCACAGACCGGACCGGACCCAGCAGGTGACCGAGCACGTACTGCCAGTGCGGGTACATGTCGAGGATCAGACCGCCGCCATCCTCCTTGCGTGAGTTCCAGGAGGGCCGGTTGATCGGCTGCCAGTCGCCCTCGAACACCCAGTAACCGAAGTTGAGGCGCAGGCTGACCAGATCACCGAAGAAGCCGCCGTCGAGCAGTCGCTTCAACTTCATCACGCCGGGAAGGAACAGCTTGTCCTGGACCACACCGGCCTTGACGCCCGCATTCCGTGCGAGCCGGGCGAGCTCGAGCGCGTCTGCGAGCGAGGTCGCCGTGGGCTTCTCGCAGAAGATGTCCTTGCCTGCCTCGATGGCCTTCGCCACGTCGTGGAAGCGGCGATCGGTGGTCTGGGAGTCGAAGTAGATCGTGTCGTCGGGGTCGGCCAGCGCCTTCTCCAGATCGGTGGTCCAGCGCTCGATCCCAAACCGCTCCGCGAGCGCAGACACCTTGGCCTCGTTGCGACCCACCAGGATGGGGTCGACGACGATGCGCCGCCCGTCCGGCAGGGTGAGCCCTCCCTGGTCGCGGATCGCCACGATCGAGCGTTCCAGGTGCTGACGGGTCCCCATGCGCCCCGTGACGCCGTTCATGATCACGCCGAGTCGGACATCATTCATCGCTCACTCCTCTGTGTGCGGTGCAGGTCGAACTGATCGCCTATTTGAAAGCGCTTTCTATCAGCGGGGCGTCTGGCCTGTCAAGAGGACAACGGCGACGGCGTCGCTCAGGCCCTTCGTCGAACCTCGCCCAGCAGGTTGCTCAGCGTCCCGCCGAGCACGGCATCGCGCGTCACCAGGTCGGCTCCGGCCCATCGGACCACGCGCGCCGCCGCGCTCGGGTCACCCGTGGCGAAGGGATAGTCCGTACCGAGCAGCAGCCGATCGGGCCCGACGACCTCGGCCAGGAGCGCGAGCGCATGATCGTCGTGCGTGAGCGTGTCGAAGTACAGCCGGGACAGCAACTGGGCGGGCGGCGCGCCACCCACAGCGCCGGAGAGAGCCCAGAGCGCCTCGATCCTGCC
>NZ_JBMDXJ010000462.1:0-8284 GCF_048594945.1 Pseudactinotalea sp.
GCCGGGACTGGACTCGCGGCCTCGATCGCGGATGCGATCGCGGCCACCGGCCGGATGGCGTGAGTCACCACACCTGGGCGGCGAGCGCCTCCGCCTCCTCAGCCGTGGCAGCGCCGTCGAGCATGACGGCACCGAGGCTTACCGTGAGAATCTCACCCGGGGGAACCCGGAGCGGCGAGCTCCAGGCGAGTGCCGGGCCGGCACCTACGTAGTCGTCGGCGCGCAGGAACCAGGGAAGGACATGCTCGGGATCCTGGGCCAGCACGAGCGTGGCGACCCGAGGTCCGCGGTGCTGGACGAAGGCGACCCAGGGTGAGATCGAACCGTGCACGGCGTCCGCTCCCTCGCCGTGCGCCCCGATCACGGTCGTGGTGGTCGCCGGACCGAGGCGCCAGAAGAGGCCGCCGTACCCGGCGCCGCGCCGCCCCGCCGTGGCTGGCGACTCGATGAGCAGCTCGTGCTGCGAGCTCAGCTCCGAGCGCCAACGCAGCGACCAGGCGTGCGGACCGAGCACGGCCGCGTCGAGGTGGCGCTGCTCGGTCAGCAGATCGGAACCGGCATGATCGGACCAGAGCACCTCCTGGTGCAGCCTGCCGCCGTCGACCGACTCGGCGACCACCTGCTGCCGACCGTGGTTGGCGAGCAGCGTGGGGCCCTCGTCGCGGACATAGGTGCGGCCGCCCCAGAACGAGGAGCCGTTGACCAGCGCGACCGCCATCGAGACGCCGTAGTGGTGCCGGTGGTCGGCAGGCGTGACCTCGGTCAGGTCGAGGCCTGCACCTGTGCGTACCGGGTGCAGATACGGGCGCGAGGAGTGCACCGGCGGCACGTCGGCGCCGCTGACCGCTCGCGCGAGCTCCAGCCGGTGGTCCTCGGCGAGATCGCCGATGAGCACGCGGTCGCCGTGCTCGACATCCGGGTTCTCCTGCCATGCGAGAGCGGTCAGCACCGGGGCCGGGGTCAGCGTCGGCTGGGCCTCGGCGCGGGGTCGGCCGTGCACGGTCGCCGGCACCACACCGCTGGAGGCGCGGGGCTCGAGGTGCGGGATCCACAGCGGTGGGTCGGTGCGGCCAAGGCCGTCGAGGAGAGCAGTGAGCTGCTCCCAGGCCAGCGCTCCGAGCTGCTGATGGTGCACCGTGACAGTGGTCAGGGGCGGCAACGAGAAGCGGGAGAGCGCGATGTTGTCGTACCCGGTCACCGAGATGTCCGTGGGCACCGCGACGCCGAGCTCGTTCAGCCGCGCCAGCAACCCGAACGCCACCAGATCGTTGTACGCCATCACGGCGGTAGCGCGGCACTCGAGCACCGATTCGCCTGCCCGGTAGCCCGAGCCGATCGAGGCTCCGCCGGGGAGCTCGGTGAGCTGCACCCCGGCTCGGCCGGCGGCGATCCGGCGCATCGCGTCCAGGCGCGCGCGATTCGGCTCGCTTCGAGGCGGGCCGGACAGGTACACCAGGTGCTCGTGGCCGAGAGAGAGCAGGTGTTCCATCACCTGGTCTGCGCCGGCCGCATAGTCCGCCCCGACAGTGGGAGTGACGCCATCGGGGAGCCGGTTGATGACAACGGCAGGGTGCAACGCGGGCAGCAGATCGCGCAGGTCGGCCTCGTCGAGGCGGGGTGAGACGAGCACGATCGCGTCGCAGCGGCGGCGAGCATCGCTGATGCTGCGGCGTTCCTGTTCCGGATCGCCCGCGGTGTCGGCCACCAGCACGCGGTAGTCGCGCTCGCCGGCGGCCTCACTGACCCCGCGCAGGACCTCCTGGAACATCGGGTTGGTGAGGTCGGGGACCACCACCGCCACCGTGTTGGTGCGGCCGAGCGACAGGCTGCGGGCAGTGGTGGAGGGCTGATAGCGCAGCGAGGAGGCGGCCTCCTGCACCCGCCGCGTTAGCTCGGCATCGACCGTCGCCTTCCCGTTCATCACGCGCGAGACCGTCGCGCGCGAGACCTGCGCAGCGCGCGCGACGTCGTCGATCGTTGCCGGCTTGCCGGTGTGGCGTGGTTGCTGCGGCACCTCTGCGCCCTCCTTCGAAGCGTTGCTCCCGAACCCCGACGCCGAGCGTAAGGCTCTCGCTGCCCGGCGCCGCCTGTCCCCATCGTTCCGGCGGGCGCGTGATCGGCATAGTAACCGGTTGCTCGGACGTGAGGGAATCGCGATCCGGGGGTGTTGCTTGATCTGACCTGCCGTGTGTATGGTGGCGCACACCCAACGAGAAACCGGTTACCCGGTCACGTGCCACGGCGGCCGTGACCGCTCGACGAGGAGCGGAAGGCAACGAAGCATGGTCACATCGGATCGGGCGCGCCGGACATGACCGCACCTGTGGTCGCGCCGCCGCGGGAGTCGATCGCTCAGGTCGACCCGCCGGCGGGGCGCATGAAGCCCTCCGGCGGGCTGGGTCGCTCGATCTGGCGGCACCGGACGCTGTACCTCATGGCGATCCCGGGGATCGTCTACTTCCTGGTGTTCAAGTACCTGCCGATGGGCGGGTTGGTGATCGCCTTCCAGAACTACATGCCGTTCCTCGGCGTCGGGGGCAGTCCGTGGGTCGGGTTCGACCACTTCGTACGGTTCTTCACCGAGGACACCTTCTTCATGTTGCTCCGCAACACGTTGGTGCTCTCGGGGCTGCTGCTGGTCTTCTCGTTCCCGGTGCCGATCATCCTGGCGCTGATGCTCAACGAGCTGCGCGGGCGGGTGTTCAAGCGGTCGATCCAGTCGATCGTCTACCTGCCGCACTTCATGTCGTGGGTGATCGTGGTGTCGATCTTCTACGTGCTGCTGACCACCGACCGGGGTGCGATCAACAACCTGATCCTGGCCTGGGGCGGGGACTCGGTGGCGTTCCTCACCGACCCGGACTGGTTGCGCCCGATGTACGTGGCGCAGCACATCTGGAAGAGCGCGGGCTGGGGCACGATCGTGTACCTGGCGGCCATGACCGCGGTGGACGTCGGCCTGTATGAGGCCGCAGAGCTCGACGGCGCAGGGCGGATGCGGCAGACCTGGCACATCACACTGCCCGCGATCCGCCCGGTGATCGTGGTGATGTTCATCCTGGCCATCGGGGACATCCTCGAGCTGGGGTTCGAGCACACGTTCCTGCTGCTGAACTCGCTGAACCGTGAGATGGGCGAGATCTTCGACGCCTACGTCTATACCGCCGGCATCCAGAACGGTCAGCTCTCGTACGCCTCCGCTGTGGGCCTGTTGAAGGGTCTCGTCGGACTGATCCTCGTGGTGATCGCGAACCGGATGGCGAAGAAGTTCGGTGAGGAAGGCGTCTACTGACATGTTCTCGATGGACTCCTTCGTGCGCCTCAACGCGTTCCTCACCGGCGTCTACCGGGTGGCCTGGCTGAACGTCCTCTGGGTCGCTGTGACGATGCTCGGGCTCGTCGTGATGGGGATCGGCCCCGCGAGCTACGCGATGGCGAAGTACCTCGATCGCTGGTTCCGGTGCGGCGAGACGCCACCGGTGATGCGCACCTTCCTGGGCTACTGCCGTGAGCAGGGGTGGCGACCGGTGCGGGCCGGTGGGTTGCTGCTCGCGGCGCTGGCGATCATCGGCGTCAACCTGCTGTCGGTGGAGAACGGCTACCTGCGCACCCTGAACATCGTGATGCTCGCGGTCGTCGCGATCATCGGCACGTACCTGTTCTTCGTGATGGCCGCACTCGACGTCAACTCACTCCGGAGCCAGATCGCCGGCGCGCTGCTGCTCGGCCTCGGCTCGTTCCACCTCACCGTGATCGGCGCTGCGCTCTCCGGAGGCGTCGTCTACCTACTCGTCCGGTTCGCACCGCTGCTGCTGCTGATGTTCGGCATCGGAATCCCGATGGCGGCCGCTGCCGTGGTCGTGAAGCTTGCGTTGCGGAACCTCGAGAGCACCGAGTCGACGCCGAGGTCCGATGCGCGTCGGCTCGTGACCGGGTGATCGCATGTCTGTCCAGGAAGTGAGCTCCATGCCCAAGACCCTCGTGACCGAAAGCCTGCAGGCTGAGATCGATGCGGCAGCCCAGCGGGGCGGCGGCCGTGTGGTGGTGCCCGCCGGGGTACATCGCACGGGTGCGTTGCGGCTGCGCTCGCACGTGGACCTGCACCTCGAGGCCGGTGCGGTGCTGCAGTTCGATCCCGACCCGGTGCTGTACCCGGCCGTGGACGCGCGCTGGGAGGGCGCGCCGCGCCAGATCCACTCCCCGTGTCTGTACGCGCAGGGCGAGGTGGGCGTCGCCATCACGGGGCTCGGCACGATCGACGGCGGTGGCCAGGCGTGGTGGGAACGTCACGCCGCGCGTGCCAACAGCCTGCCGCGGCCCACGCTGATCGGGTTGCACGGCTGCGAGCGCGTCACCATCCGCGACGTGTCGTTGCGGAACTCTCCGGCGTGGACCGTGCACCCGGCGCTCAGCAGGGACGTGACGATCAACAACGTCAGCATCCGCAATCCTGCCGACTCGCCCTACACCGACGGCATCAACCCCGAGTCCTGCACCAACGTGCGGATCAGCGACTGCCACATCGACGTGGGCGACGACTGCATCGCCATCAAGGCGGGCACCGAGGCGGATCCTGAGCCGGTTCCGTGCCAGAACATCACGGTGACCGGTTGCACGATGGTGCACGGGCACGGCGGGGTGGTGCTCGGCAGCGAGATGGCGGGCGGCGTCCGCAACGTGGTGGTCAGCAACTGCGTGTTCCAGGGCACCGACCGCGGCATTCGGATCAAGACCCGGCGCGGCCGTGGTGGCGTGGTCGAGGATCTGCGGGTCAGCAACGTGGTGATGGACGGCGTGCTGTGCGCGATCGCGATCAACCCCTTCTATCACTGCGGCGACGACGGAAAGACCGAGCGCGTGCGCACCCGGGAGCCGCTCCCGGTCGACGACGCCACGCCTCTGCTGCGCCGGATCCATATCGCCCATGTGACCGCGCGCAACGTGCACGCGGCCGCTGCGCACCTCTACGGGCTGCCGGAGCAGCCGCTCTCCGGGATCACGCTCGATGACGTCACGGTCTCGTTCGCCGAGGACGCCGTGGCCGGCGCCCCCGACATGGCCGACGGGCTCGAACCGATGACGCGCGCCGGGATCCGGCTCGGCTACGTCACCGACTCCGACCTGAGCCGCGTGCGGGTGACAGGTGCCGACGGCGACGCCGTCAGCACCGAGCACTGCAGTGGTCTCACTCTCGACGTGCGGAGTGCCGGATGACCGCCGTCGCGCCGACCGTCGTCGACGACGTGGCGCCCGTGCAGGTGCGGCGACGCGCCGAGACGTGGCTCGCCGTGATCGGCATGGCGCTGTCCACGGTGTTCCTGGGCGGCTTCACGCTCGTCATGAACACGTTCGACGAGGCGTCCTTCACCGAGTCCGGACTCGGCGACCTGCTCGGCCTCGGTGAGGGCGTCTCGGGAGCAGAGGCCTACCGACTCGCCGCCACGCTCAGCTCCTGGTTCGGCTTCACCGTGCTGCTCGTGCTCGTGCTCGCCGTGATCGGCATCCTCGCCACCCGGCGTCGCCCGGCGCTGCGCCGGCATGGCTGGTGGTTCGCGGCGGCCGGCCTGGCCTGCCTGCTCGGGAGCCAGCTGATCCTCTACCCGGTCGCCTTCGCCTTCTTCGTCAGCGCGGGGCTGTTCGCGCTGCGTCCCGTCGACGGCAGGAGCGCCTCGTGAGCACCAACACCCTGGCGCTGCGGCGTCACCGTGGGCCGCGACGCGACACGCGCGGTCAGAAGGTGTTCCGGGTGGTGAACGTGGTGCTGCTGACGGCGTTCGCCCTGATCTGTCTGGCGCCGTTCCTGCACGTGATCGGGAGCTCCTTCGCGAACCCGGGTGAGCTTGCCACGCGGCCGTTCGTGATCATCCCGCGCGAGCTCACGCTCAACGCGTACCGGTACGTGCTGTCGACGCCCACGATCTTCCGGGCGATGGGGGTGTCGGTGTTCGTGACGGTGGTGGGCACGTTCCTCAGCCTGCTCGTCACGTCATTGATGGCGTACGCACTCTCGAAGCGGTACCTGCGCGGCCGTCGTGTCATCAACTTCATGGTCGTCTTCACGATGCTGTTCAGCGGCGGGATGATCCCGACGTTCGTGGTGGTGTCGCAGCTCGGGCTGCTGAACACGGTGTGGTCGCTGATCCTGCCGGTCACGGTGAACGCCTTCAACTTCATCATCATGCGCAGCTTCTTCCAGGGCATTCCGGACAGCCTGGAGGAGGCCGCACGGATCGACGGCTGCTCGGAGCTGGGGGTGTTCTGGCGGATCGTGCTGCCGTTGTCCTTGGCCTCGATCGCCACCATCGGTCTGTTCTACGCGGTGGCGTACTGGAACACCTACATGCACGCCGTCCTCTACATCAACGACTCGAACCTGTGGCCGATCCAGGTGCTGCTGCGGCAGATCGTGATCGTGGCCTCGGGGATGAACGCCGATGCCAGCGCGGTGGACGTGGTTCCGCCGGCGCAATCGGTGAAGATGGCGGTGATCGCACTGGCGACCCTGCCCATGCTGCTGGTCTATCCGTTCATTCAGCGCTATTTCGTCAAGGGCGCACTCATCGGTTCCGTCAAGGGCTGATCACCGATCTCCGGGAGTACTCCCGACTGGCGCCACCGGGCGCTGCACGACCTACCTCAACGATGAAGGGACCCACACCATGATGAAGAGACGACTGCTCGCCGCGGTGGCGGCGATCGGCGCGGTCGCGCTGACCGCGACCGCATGCGGAGGCGGCGGCGGCGCCGGTGGCGGCGGCGGTGACAACGGCGGCGGTGAGGGCGTCCAGCCCGGTGATCCGATCACCTGGATGGCCACGCTGCACACACCGGCGACGCCGGACCCGAACGGTCCGATCCAGACAGCGCTGGAGGAGTACACCGGTGTCGAGTTCGACATCGAGTGGGTGCCGGCCGCGAACACCTCGGAGAAGCTCAACGCGGTGCTCGCCTCGAACACGCTCGCCGACCTCACCAGCCTCAACCAGGTGGGGAACAGCAGCGTGCGCACCGCGCTGAGCTCGGGGATGTTCTGGGACGTGGAGCCGTACCTCTCCGAGTTCGACAACCTCTCCCAGATCGACCCGCTCACGATCGACGCTGCACGCGTGGACGGCGGCCTGTACGGCGTTCCGTTCCAGAAGCCGCTCGCCCGGTACGGCGTGCTGGTCCGCCAGGACTGGCTCGACAACCTCGGGCTCGAGGTGCCGCACACCCTCGACGAGCTCGCAGAGGTCGCACAGGCCTTCACCCACGACGACCCCGACGGCAACGGTCAGGACGACACCACGGGCTTCATCGATCGGCTCGAGAGCTTCAGCCTCGGCTTCCGCATCCTCTCCGGGTACTTCGGGGCCGGGGACACCTTCGTGGTGGATGAGAACGGAGAGTTCCAGGCCGCCTTCGCCAGCGAGGAGTTCAAGGAAGCGATGGCCTGGTACAAGGACGTCTACGACAGCGGCGCGGTGAACCAGGAGTTCATCACCACCCAGAAGTCCAACCAGCAGGACATGATCGCCCAGGACCGCGGCGGCATCGTTGTCACGGGCTTGTTCGAGGCCAGGAACTACGTCAACCTCGCCCGCAATGCCGACCCTGACTCGCCGATGGAGTGGGCGCTGGTCAACGACATGACGTGGGGTGACGTCGAACGCCGGATCATCTCGGACACGGCCGGCGGAATGGGTGGCCTGCTCGCGATCTCGAAGCAGAACGTCCCGACCGAAGAGGGCCTGCGCTACATCCTCGGCTTCGTCGACTCGCTGCTGGACGAGGAGCCGTTCGGGCTCATGACGAACGGGGTCGAGGGCACGCACTACGAGGAGGACGGCGAGGGCGTGATCACCATCACCGATCAGAACTCCTGGGAGCAGCAGGTGCAGCCGTACTCCAGCTCGCGGCCCGCCGACCAGGTGGTGCTGTACCCGACGAACGACGAGTACACGAACCTGTCGAACGAGCTGATGGCGGAGAACGCCGAGTACGCGGTGACCAACCCGGCGCAGCCGCTGACGTCGGATACGTTCGACACCCAGTGGTCGACGATCTTCGAGGCGGCGCAGGACGCGTACTTCAAGTACATGGTCGGACAGCTCGACATGGCCGGCTACGAGGCCGCGATCGAGGCGCTGGGCGGGCAGGGTCTGGACGCCGTGCTGGCCGAGTTCGGCGAGTCGTACGCAGCTGTCAACGGCTGACCGCAGGAGGGCACGACCTCGGCCGCCCCCCCGGGTGCGGGGGGGCGGCCGCGGTTGTGCGCCGTCGCACCTTAGGTCGGACGCCTACA
>NZ_JBMDXJ010000463.1:0-2186 GCF_048594945.1 Pseudactinotalea sp.
GGCCTCGGCATCACGGCGATCGAGCTCACCACCGGGCAGGCTCTGTCCGGGCGGGAGGGCACCACGATCTCGCAGGTCGGGCAGGGATCGGCCGCCGGAGCGCCGGAGCAGCAGCCGTTGAACCAGCCGCCCGCGGAGGAACCCACCACCGAGGACGAGGTCACCGAGGAACCCAGCGAGACCCCGTCGGAGACCCCCACAGAGGCTCCCTCCGACGACCCCACCGACGAGGGCGAGCCGACCGAGGAACCCACCGAGACGCCGTCCCAGGCCCCGACCGAGACGCCCACCGAGACTCCCTCCGACGACCCCACCGAGACCCCCTCCGACGACCCCACCGAGGACCCCACGACCAGCGAGGGCGCGACGCCCACGCCGTGACCCGCGGGCGCCGACCGCGCCCGCGTGGTAGGACAGCGCTGTGCTCGCCGACGGATCTCTCACGCTGCCCGGTTTCGGGAACGTCGAGATCACCCTGACGCTCCTGCTGCTGCTCATCCTCGCGGGGATGGCGGCCGGATGGGTCGACGCGGTGGTCGGCGGCGGCGGGCTGATCCAGCTGCCCGCGCTGCTCGTGCTGTTCCCGCAGATGACCGCGGTGCAGGCGCTGGCGACCAACAAGGTCGGCTCGATCATGGGCACCTCGATGAGCTCGGTGACCTACTACCGGCGCATCCATCCCGACCTGCGCACAGCCGCACCGATGGCCGTGGCCGCGCTCATCGCCTCGATCGGCGGTGCTGCGCTCGCCTCCTACATCCCGGAGGCCGCGCTGCGCCCGATCATCATCGCGGTGCTCGTGGGCGTGCTGGCGTACACGCTCGCCAAGCCGGCGATGGGGGCGATGACCGAGCTGCGGTGGGAGGGCAACCGCCACTACGGCGCCGCCGCCGGCATCGGGCTGGTGATCGGGCTCTACGACGGGCTGCTCGGCCCGGGGACCGGCTCGTTCCTCGTGATGGCGCTCGTGGGCGTGATCGGGTACGCGTTCCTGCCCGCCTCGGCGCTGGCGAAGATCGTGAACTTCGCGACCAACCTCGGGGCGTTGCTGTTCTTCGTGCCCGCCGGTCACGTGCTCTGGGGCGTGGGGTTGGTGGTCGGCGCGGCGAATCTCGTGGGCGCCTACATCGGCGCGCGGATGGCCGTGGCCAAGGGGAACCGGTTCGTGCGGGTCGCGTTCCTCGTGGTCGTCGCCGCGCTCATCGTGAAGATGGGGTGGGACGTGACGCACCCGGCGTGACGCTCAGCCGAGGCGAGTGCGCACCTCGAACAGCTCGGGGAAGAACGTGAGGTCGAGCGCCCGGCGCAGGAAGTCCACGCCCGAGGAACCGCCGGTGCCGGTCTTGTGGCCGATCGTCCGCTGCACCACCTGCAGGTGCCGGAACCGCCACTGCTGAAAGCTGTCCTCCACGTCCACGAGCTCCTCGCACGTCTCGTACACGCCCCAGTGCTCCCCGGGCTCGGCGTAGACGCCGGCGAACACCTCCACGAGGTCCGGGTCGAGCCGGTACGGCAGGGTCACGTCCCGCTCGAGCAGCCGCTGCGGCACCGGGTAGCCGCGGCGGGCGAGGAACGCCAGGAAGGCGTCGTACAGCGACGGCTCCGCGAGCAGCGCCTGCAGCCGCTCCTGCGCGGCCGGGTCGTGCCGGAACACCCCGACCATGTCGGCGTTCTTGTTGCCGAGCAGGAACTCGACCTCGCGGTACTGGGCCGACTGGAATCCCGACGACGTGGCCAGGTACGGCCGGATCTCGGCGTACTCGCTCGGTGTGAGCGTCGCCAGCACCGACCACTGGTCGGTCAGGACTCGCTGGACGTGCTTGATGCGCGCCAGCCGCTTCAGTGCCGGGCCGAGCTCGTCCAGATCCAGCAGCGACCTCGCCGAGCGCAGCTCGTGCACCATCAGCTTCAGCCACAGCTCGCTGGTCTGGTGCTGGATGATGAACAGCAGCTCGTCGTGCTGCGGCGGGTCGGACTGCGGCACCTGCGCCGACAGGAGGGCGTCGAGGTGGAGATAGTCGCCGTACGACATGTCGCGGGAGAAGTCGCGCTGGATCCCGGACTCGAGATCGCGGGCGACCGTCGGGTCGGGATCGTCTGCCACGTTGCCAACCTACGCGGCTGAGGTGAACTGGCGCGCAGGTTCTGGAGGCGGCACGACCGTCTGTCCACAGGTTCGCCCCGAT